>JAFTDU010000081.1 GCA_017454005.1 Desulfovibrionaceae bacterium
ATAACATATAACGTTATGCAAAAAAATGTATGTTATTTTATAATGTAAATTTATTTACAAATTATTTATTTAGATCTTAAACATGTGCTATATCAATTTGTATACATCTTAAATCTTAATTTATAGATAGCATACATGATAATTTGACAACAAATAAGTTGTTTTATTATATAAAATTATTTTAAAGAATATTTTTTATTTTACAATAATATATCAATACTAATTATCATGCTTGATTATATCTGAATTGAGCTATTAGTATAATCAGTAAATAGCTTAAGCTTGTGCTGTGCAAATTTAAGTCTTGATCTCAAAGCCATCAAGATGAAATAAATGAATGTGCACAGGTTGTTGGGCGAATGAGCTTGCTTGATGTTGCGCTGCATGTTTTAAGAGAGCAATAACTTTGCAACCCTGTGGTTCTAAGAGTAAATACTCTAGAGTTTGTGCTGCAGTACTTGCCGCACGAATTTGGGGGGCACAATGCAAGCCTAAGTTGGCACTTAAAGTCGCTACAGCTTGTAAATTGAGTGTGGCGTTATGGGCATGTGTATAGCTGTGGCCTTGCGCTAATTTGAGGAGTTTGCCAAAAAAACAGCCCCAGATAATCTTGTGGAAACCATGTTGATGTGCTTCTCTTAAGGAATAGCCTACAAAATCAGCAGCTTGAATAAATGCTTGGGGTGGTTCTTGGGGATAGAGTTGTTGCAACAGGCGTTCTGAACGCCGGCCTGTAGTAATATAGACGGTCTTTAGGTTTAGAGCTTGAGCTAGATCAAGTTGTTGCCTGATACTTGCGCGAAAAGCTGCATGGCTGAATGGTATCACAGTGCCGTGGGTGCCTAAAATGGAAATACCACCTAGGATCCCAAGTCTCTCATTAAATGTGTGTTTAGCAATTTCTGCGCCCTGAGGGACACTTATGCTCACACACATTGAGGGCATGCTGGGCCATGCGGTTTGATACCAGCGTTCTTGTAAGGCAAAGCGGATCTGGCTTTGGGGTACAGGATTAATCGCCCAGGCACCTACAGGTAGAGGTAGCCCTGGCAAGGTAACACGTCCTATACCTATGCCACCAACAATCTCAATGCTTGGCGCCATATTTGCTGACTTTTTCCTAAAACTTAAGGTGACCTCAATGTTGGCTCCGTTAGTTGCATCAGGATCACTGCCACCATCTTTGCAGACTCTGGCCCAGGCTTGACCATATGCCATAGGATACAATAGAGGATCTAAGGATGCGGCTGTTTTGGGCAGTAACAAGGCCGATTGTTGAATAGGTATGTTAAGATAAGCACGAGCATGCTGTGTCTTGTGATCTTGTGTGCTGCTAATAGGTGGGAGTGGTGTCTTGACGTGGGATAATTTTTTTCCAGTTAAGAGTAATTCTAGGCAGGCTAAACTAGCAGCTGTAGCTGCACTTCCTGTGGTAAACCCTTGGCGTAGATGCATAGTGCTTTTTAAATGGTAAGGGTGACAGAGCCTTCTTGCATTAAGTGTGCTGTACTTTTGCAGATGGCTGTGTGTGTAGCATGGTCATAACTACACGTAATTCTCCCTTGACTTGGTTGGACAATATGTTTAGGAATTTGCATACAGCCAGGGTGCATATTGTCAAGGCATAAAGTTAGAGCAAGACTCCCAGAGCCACAGGCCTGTTCCCAAATTGTGGTATGAACATCCCGCACATAGACTAGAGGTGTGATAGCATATGTATCAATCTCTGGGCAATTGTTCCACCACACAACACCGACACAGGGACAAGTTTCCAGATGATGCAAGTCTATGAGGTTTAGAAGTAGAGCTTCTGCGTCAGTTGGTGGTTGACCATGGATGAGCACATGAGTGATTGATGGTAGTTCTACAATAGATATGCTGTCAGTTATTTGCTTGACTGTTGTTTGTTCTAGATGGAGTGACAGGATCACTTCTACACTTTTTGATGCAATTTTATGAGTGTGGGCTGTTATGGCACCATGAAAGCCGCAAACATTTAGATGTAAGCCTTGCAATGCTGGCTTGGATTGTTGTAACTGTAAGTGTGCTGCAAAAGCAGTGGTGGCATTGAGGCAAAATTCACCTCCTGCCATGCGTAAAGTGTTGGTGTGACAGTCTATAAAACCGACTTGTTCTGCCTCAAGACCTTTTGTAGTGAGTGCTTGCTTGGCCACTTGCGCTTGATCAGTTTGGGCAACTGCGTTGGCAGATAAGAATAAAGTAATATTGCCATTAGGATCCCATTTGGAGTATGATAAATTGACTGTTGACATTTACACCACACGTTGTAGATATGGTTAAAAAATGCATGTAACAAGTTTTGCAAATTAAAAAAATACAAAATATAAAATTATTATGTATAGTAATTTATATTTTTACAACAATATCTTTATATATGTTAAAGAGGTCTTTATGTTTAATCATATTGTCACAACAAAGGAGTAAATGATGCTGAATTATGTCAAACTAGTTGCACTAAGCTTTTGTTTAGTTGTAACTTTAAGTTTTCCTCTCGGTGCTCAGGCTGCGCCTAAAACATTGCCTACAGTAAAGATTGAAACCAATATGGGCAATATCGTTGTGGAATTAGATGCAGTCAAAGCTCCTATCACAACGCAAAATTTTTTGAATTATGTCGAATCTGGGCATTATGAGGACACAATTTTTCATCGTGTGATCCGTAATTTTATGATTCAGGGTGGCGGCTTAATGTCTGATATGAAAGACAAGGCGACCCGTGCGCCCATTCGGAATGAAGCCAACAATGGTTTACATAATCGGAAGTATACCATTGCTATGGCTAGAACTTCAGATCCCCATTCAGCAACAGCGCAATTTTTTATTAATACAGCCAATAATACCTTTTTAGATCATCGTGGCCAAACAGAGCAGGATTGGGCTAACTAACTGTTAAGACATATCAAGCACGCTTACACTTTCGTATGCAAGTAGCTTCATGTGTTTTAACATATCAGAAAACCCTTTACACCTTGCAAGAGGTGTAAACTCAACGTTAAATGCTTTGAATCCCTAAAGCCTTACACCTAAACAGTAATCTGAAAAGATAAGCTGAAGATTATCTTAAGATATTTCTTGAGGTGCGAAAGCAAAAAAAACGTAAGGATGGCATAAGGTGCAAGACAAGCGGTCATCCGTCCTAAGTGCCA
>JAFTDU010000082.1 GCA_017454005.1 Desulfovibrionaceae bacterium
CATAAATTTATTTCCTCTAATGTCAACTGAGTAATCATTTGTACTTGATCTAAAGAGTAATGGTTATTCAAAAGTCTTTTTGCCGTTTCAAATTTTTCTTCTTTTTTCCCCCTTTCTTTCTCTTTGGTTATCCATTTTTTTATACCTTCTTTTCTCCCTAGTTTTCTACCTATTTTTCTCCCTTCTTTTCTCCCTTCTTTTATCCCTATTTTTCTCCCTTTTTGTTCTGCTTCTTTAATTGCCATGTCCCATTCGTGACATCTATTTACAACATCTGTTTTGGATTTAACTTTCATTTGTGCACCCGTACCTGTCTAAAATAAATCAACTACAATACATTTTGAAGATATTATTAATATCTTGATCGGCGAACACTACTCAAAATGTATGTTCCGCAAAAAATCCATCTATCGTGTCTGTCTTTTCGCAATACTTGAAGCGTTACGTTGACAGAAGATGTAAGTGTATTATCGCAACTTTAGCTGAAAGTAACAGTTTAGAAATAGACCATATATTTTATTTGTCCAAATATGAATTTATTTCCTCTAATGTCAACTGAGTAATCCTTTGTACTTGATCTAAAGTGTAATTGTCATTCAAGAGTCTTTTTGCCGTTTAATATTTTTCTTACGTTATCCCTATTTTTCTACATATTTTTTACCATATTTTTTCCCTTTTTGTTCTGCTTTTTTAATTGCTATTTCCAATTCGTGACATCTATTTACAACATCTGTTTTGGATTTAACTTTCATGTGTGCACCAGTAAATTTCTAAAATAAATCAACTACAATACATTGTGAACATATTATTACATGGATCGGCTCACACAACTCAAATGTATGTTCCGCAAACAATCTATTATATCGTGTCTGTCTTTTCGCAATACTGGAAGCGTTACGTTGACAGAAGATGTAAGTGTATTATCAAATCTTTAGATAAAATATCAGTTTAGAAATATATCATATATCTTATTTATCCAAACATGAATTTATTTCCTCTAATGTCAACTGAGTAATCCTTTGTACTTGATCTAAAGTGTAATTGTCATTCAAAAGTCTTTTTGCCGTTTCCAATTTTTCTTCTTCTTTCCCTCTTTTTGCTCCTCTTGCTTCCCCTTTGGTCATCCATTTTTTTCTACCTTCTTTCCTCCCTAGTTTTATTCCTTCTTTTCTGCCTTCTTTTCTGCCTTCTTTTCTACCTTCTTGTCTCCCTTTTTGCTCTGCTTTATTAATTGACATTTTCCATTCTTGACACATATTTACCACCTCTGCGTTTGGTGCAAATTTCATTTGTGTTCCAGTGATTGCCTGAATTAAATTAGCTGTAGATCTTTGAACATTTTCAAAACATTTTTCATTTTGCAACAAGTGCAGATTACCCTCATTTTTATATTTAAGTGCTTTAAATAAAATACCGATATCTGTTTTAAAGTTTATCAAATCAACATCTGAAAGTTGCTCTGGAGATAGTAGATTGATACAATAATTAGGCACATATTTTAACACCCTAGGATCTTTAATTCTAAACAGATCATAGAGGGAATATCCACCATCCCACGGATGTCCACTAAAATTTATTGTTAACGTAATAACTGGAATCAAAAAATCGTCTCGCCAAAACTTAGAGACAAATTCATCACCAGTTATCTTTTGACCACGTTGGTTTGTATGCTTTGCAGCTATTTTTGCAATTTGATCTGAATAATTCATTGCATCATAAAGCATGTTACGCACTGGCATTGCATAATGTGTTTTTGTCTCAATCTCCAATCCAAATAGGAGATAGATAGCATTATCGTCTTGCGCAGATAGATACATCTTCAAAAGATCTCTATTTTTTTGAATTGGAAGATTGACCTGATTACCATATGCGAAAGCAATCTCGGTCGAATCTAATTCCCTAAGTTCATCAGGTTGAATGATAGAATTACCGTTGTAAATAAAGAAATTGAAGAGATCAGCAAATCGTCCTAAATCAGAAAAATAATTTTTTGCTTCAGTATCTATTTTTCCAATATAATATTATCTTGTTAATATTTACGTTACAGGTTTATAACTTCTTTTGCTTATTTTTTACAAAAGACTTTGATCACATGACAGCATGTGAGTTAGCTTACCATATCATCCATTTAATGGTACAATTATTTTTGTTGACGCAAAAAAATAAAAATTAAGATTGCTACACAGATATTTGTGCATCTGAATCACTAAAATCATTGATCTGCAATGTTTTATCAATCATATATTTATTTTTATATAGTAATATTCTTACACGGAATTATTGAACATATTTCAAAGAAATATAAGTTTATTTTTTCAACTCTAGTTTTACTACATTTTTAAAACTAAATATAACAATAATAATATTTTACTATGTATATTTACGTTTTTTAATTTGTCTAATACAAGATATTTCGTAATGTAGAGTCAACTAAAGAAGAACTTTTTCTAAGAATAATTATCTACTGTATTTTTCAACTCTATCAAAACAAAAAAGTATGTAAAAATTCTTGATACTCTTGGGTTGACAAGCATATGCTGTAGATCTTGGATAGATCAGATAATAGATAAAAACTTGAGATTATTACGCCTGTGTCTTATCCAAAGAGGGTACAATGTACCCTCTCACAATCAATGCGCCTTAGGTTAAACAAGGCAAAAATATCGATAAGTCAAAACCATGTGTTCTTAAATTAACGTACATTTTTAGAAAAGTTAATGGGGAGTTCTCAAAGTACAAAACTGTGTACATGACCGTTCTTTTTTAAGCATTGGCTAGACCAATTTCGGCATCTGTCAAATAGCAGGCTGGATCAGGGGCCCACGGATCCCCATAGACAGCTTCAGCTCTTGCCCTGAAATTGCCTCCACAGATATCTAAATAGCGGCAGCGTGCGCAGCGTCCACCCACATAGGCCTTTTTATTTTTCAGCTTATGCAAGAGTTCAATATTGGAATCATCCCAAATGGCCGAAAAAGGTCGTTCTAATACATTGCCAAACACATGTTCACGCCAAAATTGATCAGCATGCACTAAGCCATCCCAGGAAATACAGCCAAAACCTCTACCTGAATTGTTACCCTCATTATATTGCAAGAGTTCCAAGACCTCTTCTGCCCGTTTGGGATTCTCGCGCTTAAGACGCAACCAAACATAGGGGCCATCGGCGTGATTATCAACGGTTAAAATTTCTTTGGGAAAACCTGCATCAAATAATTTTTGCGTTTCATCAACGATTAAATCAACACAGGCCCGGGTCTCGGCGTGATTTAAATCTTCATTAATCATGGCAGAACCACGGCCTGTATAGACTAGATGGTAAAAACAGGCTCTAGGTATCTCTAAATCCCGTAAGAGCTGAAAAATGCCAGGTATCTCACCCACATTGCGTTTATTTATGGTAAATCTTAGGCCGACCTTAAGGCCTTCAGCTTGGCAGTTGGCAATACCTTGCAGGGCTAACTTAAAGGCTCCAGGCACCCCGCGAAAATGGTCATGCACCTCTTCAAGACCATCTAAGGAAATCCCCACATACGATAAGCCCACACTCTTTAATTCATGGGCTTTAGTCTTGGTAATTAAGGTACCATTGGTGGAAATAACCGCCCGCATGCCTTTTTCAGTCGCATGCTTAGCTAAATCCACAAGATCTTCTCTGACCAAGGGTTCCCCGCCCGAAAATAACATGACAGGACACCCGTATGCCGCTAGATCATCAATTAAGGCTGTCGCTTGGCTAAAATTAATGGGGTCAACACCTGCAACCTTTTCGGCATGGGCATAGCAGTGCACACACTTTAAGTTACAACGGCGTGTCATGTTCCAGACGACCACCGGTTTTTTATCTTGAGAAAACTGCAAGAGATGCGAGGGCATATCTTTGGAGGATCTACCATAGCGCAGCAAATCCGATTTTTCAACCTGTCCACAATATAATTTTGAGATGCCAATCATAACACTTCTGCGCCTAAAAGAGCGCAATCCTCCCCAATTCTTAATGCTTAAGCTTTAAGCTCGCTGGTAGATCCAGCGAGCTTTTGGGCTTTTTTTACGCTAATAACTTTTTTAAAGTGGCAAAAGCTTGGGCCAAGCACGCAGGCTTGCTGCCGCCAGCTTGGGCTAAATCCGGGCGTCCGCCACCAGAGCCGCCAATCTCTTGGGCCACAGGGCGGATCAGATTCACAGCACTAAAGCGTCCCTGTAAATCTTTGGCCACATACAAGAGGAGATTGACCTTCTCAGCCTCCACACTTGCTAAACAGATCACCCCACCCTGAGTTAAGCTTCCGCGTAGACCATCCATAAGGCTCCGCAAGCTCTTCATACTCATGCTAGGCACTTCAGTACATAGGAGCCTAATGCCAGAAACATCTTCGATCCTGTCAAGCAAAGCTTTGGGATCTACTCCGACATTTTGTTCACTTGCTTTGCGGAGGGTTTTAAGCTCTTTTTGCAGGGCTGAAATTCGAAGACTTACCTGATCTGGGTTAGCCTTTAACAATGCTTGCGCTTGCTGTAAGTAGCTGCGTTGTTGGCAAATAAGCTGCAAGGCAGCCTCGCCTGTCACAGCCTCAATACGCCTTGTGCCAGCAGCTACCCCTGACTCACTTGTAATTAAAAAGACGCCAGCCTGCGCTGTATGTTGTAAATGTGTACCACCACACAGTTCCAGGGATACGGGTTGGCTACCTGGAAGCCCCATGCTCACAACCCTCACCACATCGCCATACTTTTCCTCAAATAAGGCCATGGCGCCAGTCTGTTCAGCCTCAGTGCGGCTCATTTCTTTAGTCTCGACCACTAGATCATCTAAAATAGCCGCATTCACAAGACTTTCGACTTCGTGTAATTCCGTCTCAGTTAATGGCGCAATATGCGAGAAATCAAAACGCAGCTTCTTATCATCCACAAGGGAGCCCATCTGGTGCACATGGGTGCCTAAGACCTTTCTGAGTGCTGCATGTAAGAGGTGGGTACAAGAATGATTTCTGGCAATTGCTAAACGTTGTGCACTGGCCACCTGTAAGTTAATGGCATCATGCACATGCACTTCACCCCGCTTAATTTGTACCTTATGTACAAGCAAGGTCGGCACAGGTTTTAAGCAGCCAAGCACTCTAGCCTCACAGGAAAAGGAGCTAAGAGTACCAACATCACCCACCTGGCCTCCTGCCTCACCATAAAAAGGCGTCTGATCCACAATAAGATAGCCAGTTGCACCCTCGCCAAGAGACGCAACCTCTACACCTTCTTCTGTCAAGAGCTGCGTCACACTACTTGTGCCTTGTAAGCTACTATACCCGATAAAACTTGACTTAAAACCTTTGGCAGCGACACGCTTAAAGATTTCATCAAGGGCTGCCCCATCTTGTCCCAAGAGCCCACCTTGTTTTTGCTGCTGTCTGGCCCGCTCCCTTTGCTCTTCCATTTTAGCCGCAAAGGTTGCGCTATCTACACTAAAGCCACGTTTTACTGCGACATCGGTAATGATATCTAAGGGGAAGCCATGGGTATCATGCAACAGGAAACAGAAATCACCAGGAATTTGGGTGACCTTCGCCTCTGTAAGCTTCTCTAATTCTTGATCTAAAAGGCGTAAACCATTTTCTAAGGTTAGTGAGAAACGCTGTTCTTCTTCCTGCACAGCCCGTGCAATAAAGTCAGCATGGGCTGTCAATTCTGGGTAGGCCTCTCCCATCACATCGATTACACGCCCAACAACCTTATACATAAAGGGTTCATGGACGCCAATTAAAGATGCAAAGCGCAAGGCACGACGAATCAAGCGGCGCAACACATACCCCCGACTTTCATTGGAGGGTAAGACACCTTCGGCAATCAAAAAGGCTGCGGCACGACTGTGATCCGCAATAACGCGCAAAGCAGTATCAATGTCATTGGTATCTGGCGCACTAAAACTATACTGCACATGGGCCAATTCTGCAGCATACTGAATCACGTCTTGGAATAAATCACAATCAAAATTAGAGCGCTTCCCTTGACACACAGCGGCAATGCGCTCTAACCCCATGCCTGTATCGATGTTGGGGGCAGCGAGTAATGTGCGCTCCCCATTGGCTGCTTGGTCAAATTGCGTAAAGACTAAATTCCAAATTTCAAGGAAGCGATCACAATCACACTTACCAATCCCACAATTGGGCCCACAGGCCATATCTGCACCTTGATCAATGTAGATCTCAGAGCAGGGCCCGCAAGGTCCTGTGTCCCCCATGGTCCAAAAATTATCTTTTTCGCCCATGCGCACAATGCGCTCTTCTGGGAGTCCTGCGATTTCCTGCCACAGTTTAAAGGCCTCTTCATCTTCCCTAAAGATAGTTACCCAGAGTTTCGAAGCAGGCAGTTCTAAATCTTCTGTTACAAACTGCCAGGCCCACGTAATGGCTTCTCTTTTAAAGTAGTCACCAAAGGAAAAATTGCCAAGCATTTCAAAAAAAGTGTGATGGCGTGCCGTACGTCCCACATTTTCCAGATCATTATGCTTGCCAGATACGCGCAGACATTTTTGACAGGTAGTGGCCCGGCTATAAGAACGTTTTTCCGCTCCAAGAAAGAGTTTCTTAAATTGTACCATACCTGCATTGGTGAACAATAAACTCTTATCATTAGGTGGGATCAGGGGCCCTGAAGCAACGATTTCATGCTGATGACGTTCAAAAAATTTTAAATAACGTTGCCTAATTTCATGAGCAGTAAGCATTCTTTCCTCACTACAAAACACATCGACCAAATTATTAGCATATTTGGAGATAGCTACAAGAACGAAACAATCCAAATTTACTAGGCCAGGCCAAACAAAATAGGCTAAGCCCCATACACACTGCATGGGGCTTTTTATGTCAATTATTCTTCAAAAGACTCGACAGGTTCAACAGCCATGTCGACATCCTCACCTTCTGCTAAATCCTCACTCGAAGGGATAAATTCTTGAGGATGCATCCCTAAATACTCTTTGACTTTCGCCTCAATGGCTTCACGCAGTTCGGTGTTTTCCTCAAGCAAAGCCCTGACCTTTTCACGTCCTTGGCCTAATTTTTCGGAGCCAAAGGAGAACCACGCCCCACTCTGCTCGATAATCTTGCCCTGCACACCATAGTCAATCAATTCACCAGCCCGAGAAATACCCCGACCGTAGAGAATATCAAAAATGGCACTTCTAAAAGGTGGGGAAACCTTATTTTTGACAACCTTCACCTTGGTTTGGGAACCAAAGACCTCTTCCTTGTCCTTCAGAGTGTGGATTTTACGAATATCAAGGCGGATGGATGAATAGAATTTTAAAGCATTACCACCTGTGGTCGTCTCAGGACTTCCATAGCCGGTCATCCCAATCTTCATGCGGATTTGGTTAATAAACACAACCGAAGTTTTTGATTTATGAATGGTACCTGTCAAACGCCGCAGGGCATGGGACATGAGCCTTGCATGACCACCCACCTGTGTCTCGCCCATATCCCCATCTAACTCCGCCTGGGGAATTAAGGCGGCCACAGAGTCGATTACCACAAGATCCACAGCTCCAGAACGTACCAACATATCGGCAATATCCAAAGCTTGCTCACCGTAATCGGGCTGGGAGATAAGTAATTCGGCTGTTTTCACCCCCAACTTTTCTGCATAATTTACGTCTAGGGCGTGCTCGGCATCAATAAAAGCACAGGTGCCACCGCGTTTTTGACATTCAGCAATAATATGTAAGGTCAAGGTCGTTTTGCCTGAGGATTCTGGGCCAAAGATTTCTGTGACCCGGCCTCTGGGAATGCCACCAACCCCTAAGGCTAAATCAAGGCCCAAGGAGCCAGTGGGGATCACTTCAATATCTTGTCTGGCGTCATCAGACAATTTCATGACCGAACCTTTGCCGTATTTCCGCTGAATTGTCAGCAAAGCCGTGTTTAAGGCTTCCATCCGCGCCTCTTCAGGCGTGACTGAGGCTTTTCTCGCCATGCTTTTCCTCTCATATATGAAGACTTAAATGTTTAACTAAAAACATAACAATGCCAAGATTATCTCATATAACAACAAAAATAAGGCCTGGCGCTTGCTTACGCCGACCATTGGATCGATATAAATGAAGAATCTAACAATAAAGAAATGTTTAACTAAATTTTGCTCTACTTCTAATTATAAAAATTTCAAATCGTCTTTACATACCATTAATTTATGTGTATTATCAATATAATTATCGCTAAATTTATATTGTAAAGATTAATGTACAAAATCTATTTTATAAAAAAATATGCAGTTTATTTATAACTAATAAATATTTACACACAGTGTAACTAACACTCTAGTATCTTTTAACAACAAAAATAAAACTGTATAATCATACAACTATAAAGTGTCTGTATAATCTAAACACATTATTTATGTCGAATAACCAAGAACACAGCACCAATCGATAAACAACAAGCAAAGATCATCTGAGGTGTTATGATTTCATCACACACAAGCCAGCCGCTAAATAAGCCAATGACAGGAACAACATATTCATAAGAAACAGCAACAGCAATAGCCACATGTTCTAAGAGCCAAAAATAACTTGAATAAGCTATGATACTTCCGCCAATGACCATCCAGGAAAACGCCAACAAGATTCCACCATTCAAGTTGTCCCATAAAATGGCATGCTGTTCGCCACATAAGAGGCCTAACATAAGCGATTCAAGACCGCCTAGAAAAAGTAATAAGGCGCAATCCTCAAGGGGCGGCAAGGTTTCCTCTCTTGGATAGCGCTTAATAAGTAGCGAGCCAGCTACCCAGCCAAAGGTTGCAGTTAGTACACTAAGCACTCCCCATAAACTTGCAAGACCTAAGGGCGACGCCACATATTGCTCTTGCATCAATAATAGCAGCCCTAAAGCCCCACAAGCGAGACCTAAGGTTTGCAGTCTAGTCGGTTTGGCTTGACCTGCAAAAAAATAGCCGGCCCAAAGCATTGTGATGGGCGTAGAACCTGTTATGATGGCAGCTACACCACTTGGTAAATACTGCTGCCCAAAGCTCAACATACCACTGCCCAGCACAACTAACAAAATAGCATAGATTGCTGCATGTGTTAGATCCTTGAGCCTTACAGGCTGCCATTTGCCTAAACAAAGGAGCAAAAGCGCCAACAACGCCCCAGCAAATGTCATGCGCAAACCACAGGCAAAAAAAGGGCCAACGACCTTGAGCGTCAATTTAAACCCAATATAGGTTGTGCCCCAAGAAATATACACCAAAAAAAGATGCAGGAAAATCTTGAGTTTGAGGTACGTAGTGTTCTGCATAATGTGTTGCAAACCTACACTGATATTTTACTTTAGCATAAAGAAAATGCTTTTGACAAGTTGCTGCATGCAAAGTAGCAGATTTCACGGATGTAACAAAGCAAAATAACTTATAAGTTATAAGTGATAAAGACGTGGCTAGAATATGTATGTTTATGGCTCAGTGCATCTCTTGTTACAATGCTTCATCTTTTTGCATTGCAAAGATATGCTTTTAACAAAGCTCCTAGCGCCTTGTTAAAAAGCTTGGGAAAATGTTGCAGAGCATATTTTTGCCTGCGGGGGCTCTTAAGAAACTTGGGCGTAGACAAATGGCCTTAAAAAGGGCAAAGCGCAGGCTTTACGCAATTTAAGGCAAGTTTTTTTATCTGTTACGGCTAAAAAGCTTCATAGCCTACTTAAATGTTTGTCATATGTTAAGTACTAGATACTATGGCAATTTATAGATTACCGAGCATCTTGAATATGTAAAATATAAGCTTTGTGTCCTTTGCAAATATTGTTACTTACAATACAGTGGCAACATAAGCTAAAAGACTGCTCCATTTTGCCAACTATAGCTTTACACAAGGCAAGAGTATCAATCTAGAAGTCCCAAAGTTGCCTTAAAAATCAAGGCTTTCTTGTGGTTGAGGTAGTGAGTTTGTCACCTTTGAGAGCGCTAAAATTGCCCCTTAATCATTGCTTTTCTAGGTGTTTTGCCTTACTCTTAAAAACGTCACAACCAACACCCAAAAAGGTGGTTCAAGTGGTGCAAAAAAATTTGAAACTCGATGTTACTTTATTGATCTTAAAAGATATGCGCAACGCTTTACCTAGATAGTAGCCATTACATTGTGCCATTTGTAAATTATACATATGATACTCAGGCAGTGAAGTTCGCTCTAACAAAAATATTGGCCATTTGTAGACAAGAGATAACGTGCAGATTTAGATATTGATAGCATAGTGCTTTGCACAAATCTTATCTTAAAAAAATTCTGCAAATATATTAGGTGCTTGTTGCTATTTTGTAAAAATACTCTGAATGCCCCGCAAGACATTTGCAGCAGCACAAGAGACAATGCCCAAAATGCTTTGCTAATATAAGCTAGCTTTGGCCTTAGACAGAACGCTTCCAAAACTGTACTTTGGGAACACCAAGCAAGATTATCATTCTGTAAAATGTGATCCACACACCCTTCAATTTGCCCGATCTTGTGCAGCTTGGTTCCCAAAACTAAGAAAGTGACGTAACAATTGTTGTACGATGCATTTGCCAAACTGGAGGTTATCATGGACGCCGAACAAAACGCTACAGTCGACAATTTTCTTGCTTTTATGAAACGTAAAGGCATGAATACGACTTCGCAGCGGCGTATCATTGCTGAAACTTTTTTTAACCTTCCTGGCCATCATTCACTCGAAGAATTCTATCAAATTATTTCGCAGGCAGATCCTGGAATCGGGCAAACTACAGTATACCGCACCCTCAAACTCCTCTGTGAGGCTGGTTTTGCCACAGAAATTCACTTTAGTGACGATATTACACGCTATGAAGTGGCCAATCACACAAGTCACCACGACCATTTAATCTGTGTGGAATGTGGCGACATTGTGGAAATTTATGATCCAGTAATAGAAAAATGGCAAAAAGATATTGCAGACTACCATGGCTACACGCTCACAGGTCATGTGCATAATCTCTATGGTACCTGTAGCAAATGTCGCCAAAAACACGAGCGAAGCTGAAATATCTGCTTAAGAAACAAAAGTTCTCTTGCAAGCTTAAGTGCGTTAATGCATGCCACAAATTAAAAATAGTGTACTTGACAATGATCTAGGCAAAGCTCTTGATGTTATTCAAATCTTTTTGACTTGGCGTATATATTAACCACGCATGTTTGCAAATTAAGTCAAATCTTTGCACGTTTTTTGCTGCAGAAAAGTTTACGGCAGGTAGATGTGTTGAACACCTACCTGCCGTTTTTTAATCCCAATCTTTATGCAAAAAAAGTTTATTCAACTAAAGTCAATTTCCGCTTATTCTCTTCAATACTTTGAGAAGGCCACTCTTGGCGATCACGATAATAAGTATGCAACAGATGATGCGCTTTTTCAGAATTTGGTGCTGTTAAAAATTCTTCATAGAGCAGTTTGATTTGGGGATTATTGTGGGATTGGCGATAGTGCATATTGTGATCTAAATCATACAAAGATTGTTGTTTTCTTTGCTTCGCCGCATGATAGCTACCTTTAAAGCGACTCGTGCCTCCACCATCAATACAGCCGCCAGGACATGCCATGACCTCAATAAAGGTATAGGGGGATGTGCCAGCCAAGACTTCTTCAGCCAAGATCTTGGCATTGCGCAGTCCATGACAGATAGCAAGCTTCACCGGGCCAACCTCTGGCCCCAAATCCAGTTCTGCCGTGCGCACACCCTCTAAACCCCGTAAGGGCGCAGCCACAATACCCTGCAGTTCCTGCCCATTTAAGAGGGCATAGACTGTACGTACAGCTGCTTCCATTACGCCACCTGTGGTGCCAAAGATGACCGCAGCACCTGTTGACGCACTCATAAAGGGATTATCAAAGGGCTCAGGCGCAATATTGACAAGATCTACCCCAAGCCGCCTAAGTAAGCGCGAAAACTCTCTAACCGTTAAGACCACATCAATATCTGGCACCCCATCCCGTGCCAATTGGGGCCTAGCTGCCTCATCCTTCTTGGCAACACAGGGCATAATTGAGATATTGCGAATTTTCTTGGCATCTAAGCCCATGCGCAAGGGTAAATAGGTCTTAGCCAAAGGACCCAAGACGCCTTGGGGGGATCTCGTTGTTGAGAGATAGGGTAAAATACCTGGAATATGTTTCTCGGCAAAATTGATCCACCCAGGACAACAGGAGGTAAACATGGGGAGCTTGCCACCCTCTCGTACGCGATTTAAGAGTTCCGTGCCCTCTTCCATGATGACGACGTCAGCAGCAAAATCCGTATCAATGACCACATCTGCCCCAATGGCTCGAAGGGCTGCGACGATCTTGCCTTCCACATTGCTACCTGCAGGAAAACCAAATTCATCACCAAGTAAAACGCGTACCGATGGTGCAAAGCTAAACACAGTAATCACATCAGGAGAGGCCAGATAATCCAATACCTGATCATTTTGATCACGTTCAGCCAAAGCACCTGTGGGACAAACTAAGGTGCACTGGCCACACTGAATACAGGCTGAGGTATTATGATCTGGCGCCATCCCGACACCAATCACTGTACCTAACCCTCTGCCATCAACAGTTAAAGCTGCAACACCTTGTATTTTACGACAAACTTCCACACACCTTAAGCAGCGGATACATTTTGTCATATCCCGCAACATGCTGGTGGCACTAGTATCACAGAGCCGTTTGGCAGCTGCCCCTGCTAAAACCTGGGCAAAGCGATTGCGCGAGAGCCCCACAGCTTCACTTAAGTCCTGTAATTCGCAATCACCATGGCGAGCACATGCTGCACAATCTTGATGATGATCGGCTAAGATCAATTCCACCTGCAAACGCTGTCTGTCACGCACTTCTTTAGATATGGTATCAATATACATATCTTGAGTCACCCGTGTATCACAGGCTGTCACCATGCGCGTACCCGCAGCATCGGTCACACTAACTAAACAGACTCTACAGGTAGCTGGCCTGTGCTCAAGTGGCTTAAACTGACAAAGACTTGGGATAAACACGCCATGTCTGCGGGCAAACTCTAAGATACTTTCGCCGTCCTGAAAATCATACTCACGCTTATTTAAAAATGCTTTCATCACGCGTACCCGCCTATTCTCCACCAGGGATATGCTTAGCCGTGACCACAGAATAAATTCGGTAACACCTGAGACAGCGGGCCGCCTCGCTCCAGGCCTCTTCTGGCGTCATGGTTTGTTCCACTTCCGCAAAGGAATGACACCTGTCAGCTGCAGGCAGTTCACGTACCGGCACACGTGGAGCCTTAACCTTTAAGTTCACAGGCTCTTTGTCAGGCTGCATTAAGTGGCCTTGATTAATCAAATCGGTCATGCGCCACCTAGAATCAAATGACACTTCCCCTTGGCGCAAGTAGCGTTCAATGGAACGGGCCGCAAAATAGGCCTGGCCCATGCCCATAATGAGGGTCGTAGGTCCTTGGGCTCTAGGACCTGCTGTACAGTCACCAGCTGCAAAGACACCTGGCCGACTCGTTTCTTGGGCGGCATTGACCACAACACAATTTTTGCGGTTGACCTCAATCTTGTCGGCTGCACATAACATCTTGGGATCTGTACGCTGGCCAATGGCTGCGATCACATGTTGACAAGGCAAGATCTTGCTCGAATTGGCTATGGGGCGCACGCCACGTCTACCACTGGCATCGGGGTCTGTTTGCTCCATATCCTGCACTTTTAAGCCGACAATCTTCCCATTTTCAACAACTAAAGAGTCTTGGCCACAGAGGAAATGGAATTGCACGCCTTCTTCTTTAGCCGCAGCAATTTCTTCTTTGTCTGCAGGTGCATCCGCTTCCGTACGCCGATAGATAACATGCACTGTACCTTTGGCAATCCTAACTGCAGCTCGACAACAGTCCATAGCGACATTGCCGCCACCAACCACAACTACATCCCCGTCCAAAACAGGCGGATTCTTAGCTTCAACGCCGGCATAGACACGTTCTAAGAATTCTATACCATTTTCATATGTTGCAAGCGAAGTATCTTCATCTGGCATGCCCAAATAGCTACCTTGCGGACAGCCACACGCCAAAAATACCGCAGCATAACCTTGTTTAAAGAGATCATCAATATGAAAATCGCGGCCAAGACACTGATTAAAGATAATCTTGCCACCCATTTGCAAGACTATATTAATCTCTTCTTGTAAGGTATCTTTGGGCAAACGATAAATGGGGATACCGTAACGGATCATCCCCCCTGCTTGGGCCTTAGCTTCAAAGATATCACAAGGATAGCCTAGACTTAAGAGATGGTAACTACAGGCAATACCCACAGGTCCAGCCCCTACAATAGCTACTCTCTGTTCATGCTCTAACTTCACAGGCTCAGGTTTTAACACATGCGCTGCAATGGCTTGATCGGCTGCAAAACGTTTGAGATTTCGGATGGAGATTGGTGCATCCACATGGGCCCGTTGACATGCCTGTTCACAAGTGCGCACACAGACTCTACCACAACTGCCAACCAAGGGATAATGACGTAAGACCAAATTGGCAGAGAGATCAGTATGCCCATCCTTAATATAATCAATGTAGCGGGGAATATTCACCAACCCAGGGCAGGCCTCAATACAGGGGCTCGTCATGGTACTGAAAAAGCCGCGTTTCAAATCAGGTGGCGTTGGTTGCAATTCTTTACGAAAATACTTGAGCGCACCTAAGAGGGGAATGGGCCCGGTTTTCCCCACACCGCAGAGTGAGGTTTTCACCATCTGGGTAGCAATTTCCTGCATAAGCTCCCAATCCACGGCAGTTTTCCCCAGCACCGCCTGATTTAAGAGGCGCAACACCAAAGCAGATCCTGTGCGGCAGGGCGAACACTTCCCACAGGATCCTGCAGCCACCTTTTCAAAATGTTTTTGCAAGGATAAGAGCAAGGACACTTCAGCATCAAAGACTAAAAAGCCGCGCTCATTGCAGAAGAGGGCAATGGGATTGTCTTTATTAAAGTAATTGAAAGCCTCAAGGTCAATTTCTGGTGGTGTTTGGTAGCTTGTGCTGTCCCGATTATCATACGGCACATCATCAAAGACTCCATAGACAAGTTTTGCCATGCTCACCTCCTATTAGAGACATGATTTGGCGTAGTACAGATCTTCTGTAACTACATAAAATAATCTTGCAAATATTTATCAATGCTTTTAAGAGCCAACTAGACCCTGTCTTTGCGCACGTTCTGCCACTAAATACTGGCCGGTTAGGGATGAAGGCTCACCACATAAATCTTCAGGTGTACCTTGGGCAATAATCTTGCCACCTTTCTCCCCACCTCCAGGGCCCAAATCCACAACATAATCGGCTGATAAAATCACATCCGTATTATGTTCAATGAGCACAACTGTACTTCCTTTCTCTACAAGAGCATGCAAGACTTGGATCAACATGCCAACTTCATGCATGTGTAAACCTGTAGTTGGTTCATCTAATATATATAAGGTATTGCTCAAGGAGCTTTTGCCAAGCTCCCTAGAAATCTTAATGCGCTGGGCCTCGCCGCCGGAAAGTGTCGTAGCAGCTTGTCCCAAACGCACATAACCCAAGCCCACCTGTTCCAAGATGCCTAAACGGCGTTCTAAACTTGGATAGTTGCTAAACAAACTCTTGGCTTGGCTGACGGTTAGGTTTAACACTTCCGCAATGTTTAAGCCTTTATAGCGCACTTCTAGGGTCTCATGGTTATATCTATTCCCGGCACACACATCACACTTGACAAAGATATCGGGCAAGAAATGCATCTCAACACGCACTTGCCCATCTCCCCTACAGGCTTCACAGCGGCCACCTTTCACATTAAAACTAAAGCGACTTGCCGTATAGCCTCGTTTACGCGCATCCATGGTTTGGGCAAAAATCTGGCGAATTTCGTCAAAAATTTTTGTATAGGTAGCAGGATTGGATCTAGGCGTGCGGCCAATGGGTGCTTGGTCAATGACACATAAACGTTTAAACGGTTCAGCATCAATATATTCTAAACCTGCAATCGTGCCAGGTTGGTCTACTCTTAAGCCTAAACTTAATGCCACATGTTTATATAAGGTCTCCATGACAAGGGAACTTTTGCCAGACCCTGAGACCCCGGTTACACAGGTTAAGACATTAAGTGGAATGCGGCAATCAATACCTGCTAAATTATTGGTTGTGACCTGATGTAAGATAAGCCAACCTTCTGGCGTGCGCCTAGCCCCATGTATGGGTACTCTTTCAACACCAGATAAGTACCGGGCTGTCAAAGTAGCTTGGCCCTTAAGTAAGCTTGCCACACTCCCCTGGTAGATCACTTGTCCCCCCAATTCACCAGAACCAGGCCCCATCTCAATCACCGTATCTGCAGCCAGGATGGTCGCAGCATCATGCTCGACAACTAAGACACTATTGCCGCGATTTTTGAGTTCATTTAAGGTCGCTAAGAGCCTGGCATTGTCGCTTGGGTGTAAGCCAATGGATGGTTCATCAAGGACATAGGTGACCCCCATAAGACCACTCCCCAATTGGGAGGCTAAACGGATGCGTTGGGCCTCGCCGCCTGAGAGCGTCAGCATGGGGCGACTTAGGGTTAAGTAATCTAAGCCTACGGCACATAAAAAACTTAAGCGGGCCTGTAATTCCTTTAATAGTGGCGTAAAAATCTGCGCCTTTCTGCCAGTAAAGACACGTGCTTTAAGCCACTCAAGCTCCCGCCAAATGGATAGATTACAGAACTCCGCAATATTTAAGTCATCCACCCGCATGGCCAAGGCTTCTGGCCGCAACCTTGTGCCCTGACAGGCAGGACAAGAGGTTGTCTGCCGATAGCGACTCAACTCTTCCCGCCAGGCCTCACCATACTGCATGCCTTGCTCAAGCAGGGGAATAACGCCAGGCCAACACTCTTCACTAACTACAACTTTTGCTTGTTGGGCAGAAGTAAAGTACTGACTTTGTACATCCCCTGTAGCCCCAAGGGCAATACTCCCCCCTAACCAATTGCGCCTTAACCCCTGGGAGGCTGTTTGTGGCACACCTGCTGCACTTTCCCCATAGAAGAGGGCTTGTAAGGCTTCTGCACTAAAATCAGCCAGAGGCGTATCTAGGCTAAAGCCATAACGCTTGCCTAAAGCTTCTAAGGCCTTGGTATAGGGCTTCAAAGCATCTTTTTGGCTCCAAGGTAGCAGCGCATTTTGCCTAAGACTTAAGCCCTTATTGGGCACTAATAAACGCGGTTCAAAGTAATCAACCGTACCAAGACCCACACATCTTGGGCACGCACCTTGGGGGGCATTGAAACTAAAGAGCTGGGGGGTTGGCTTGGGGAGAGAGATGTGACAGGTGGGACAAGCTTGATCTGTCGAAAAAAAGGTCTCAAGGGGTGCAGAGTTAGGTACTTGCTCCTGTAAAATTAAGCGACCCGCACCATAACGCAAAGCAAGTTCCACAGAATCAGCCAATCTACTACGGATGTCAGGTTTCAGCACCAAACGATCGACCACCAAATCCAGAGAGTGCTTTTTATTTTTATCCAGAGGCGGCACATCTTCAAGGAGCAGAATCTCGCCATCCACGCGCACCCGTAAAAAACCTTCGGCCTTTAATTTCTGTAAGCGCTCCTGTTGACTGCCCTTTTGTTGTTCAACGAGCGGGGCTAACAAGATACATTTTTGCCCGACTGGTTTTGCCAAAATCTCCTGTAAAATCTCATCCACACTCATACTGGAAATTGGTTTGTCACATTTGGGACAATAAAATACGCCCAACCTTGCAAACATGACGCGCAAAAAATCATAAATTTCTGTCACTGTGCCCACTGTTGAGCGGGGATTGTGGCCAGTACCCTGTTGTTCCAGAGAGATGGCTGGCGATAAGCCCTCTATTTTTTCCACATTGGGCTTATCAAGTTGGGGTAAAAATTGCCTAGCATAGGCTGAGAGGGACTCCATATAACGCCTCTGCCCCTCAGCATAAATCAAGTCAAAGGCTAGGGTAGATTTGCCGGAGCCAGAAGGACCACAAATGACCACAAGTTCATTGTGGGGGATATCTAGCGAGATATCGCGCAAATTGTGCTGACGTGCATGTTCAATGTGAATACAGGGCTTTTCCACCCCAAACCTCCCGCATCCAGGCAACTTACATGGCTAGAAATTTTTGTGCCTGCTAAACCATACTCTTGATATTTTTTCTGCAAGAAAAATTAGCTCTGAGCAAACACATATGGCTGCATATTAAAAGATATACAAGATACTTCTGGGAGAAGACTTGACTTAAAACTAGGCAGTATCTTGGCATTATGAAGAGATCTAACTCTTAAAGCTTTGAGATACATTACTGTGGCCCAGGCTTGGCGTATATGTGCAGATGTGCTGCAACAAGCAAATCGCAGCTAAGTTAGCAATTTTAAAAACAGGAAAATTTAAAAGTCAATTTTGTGCGCTGCTTTTCTAGAAAATGTTGTAAAAGGTCAGCGCATGGGGTGTTACGGCTTCCACTTTTGGCAGAACACAAAGCACTGCAAATTAGAGAATCTAAGCCTCTCCATGTTTTTAATTTGTGCCTAATAATTCAGCATGCTCATCTACTTTCGTATCTTATAAATTATGAGTATTTTAGTTACAAATTTATGCAAAGATTATTACAAGATAATCTATATCCTTAACTTATTTAGGATTTCTTTTGTTTACATATGAAAAAAGTCCCCCATTCTGGCAAAGAGTGGAGGACTTAATTTGCAATCTAGCAAAAATTTTTATCGTATGTTTTGAAATTTAAGAATACAGATATAGATATAATCGGTTTAATCGTTTGCTCTAAAGCACACCTTACTCTTCAGAGTTTTGTCCTTGAATTAACTTGCCAGGTTAGGAAGCTGCAGAAATATGCCGCGTTAACTGCAAAAAACGATCAGCCAAGACACCTGGAGCTAGTTGCTGTTTAATTTGCGCCGTTGCTTGCAAACATTCTTCAATATCCATGGGTTTACTAGCATAGGCTAGGCTTAGTTCCGCCTCAAAAATCTCCCGCATTTTTTTAAAGCTTTCGGCAACCTCTGGATAATCATTGTCTTTACGCCAGACTAAACGCAAACTCTGTTCCCAACTTCTGCCTTGGTGGGAGGGGATATCTAAGGTATAAGCCGCACCATACTTGGGGGGATTAGCCCGCTCATATTGCCCAGGCCAACAGTGTTCTTGCCAGGAATCTACAGGTTCCAAAATGCTCGAAGTAAAGCGTATGGCTGGCAAGCATAAGGCTTTCTCATGATCTGCAAGCTCTATTTTATATGTTAGCAGTGGCCGCACGTAACCGCGTTTTTTATGTATTTTAAAGACAATTTGCATCTACACTTGCTCCATATGCCTTAAAGATAAAGCCACTCGCCAAAGGGCGGTGTCACATCTTGAGCGCCTGAAATAATCCACAAGACAGGATAAGCTGGTTCTGGCGGAAAATGACTACATTCTAAATCCGTAAACCATAAGACACAGATGGGCTCAAGGCCTTCTTGCCAAATCCATTGGGTCACAGGGCGATAATCTGTCCCTCCTCCGCCTTTAGGTTTCAACTCTAAGGGCAGATCAAGACGATTAAAGGTCAACATTTCTTGCACTTCACTATCGTGGAACAAGACTGTGATGGTTGTGTCATATGTGGCTAAAATGGATGAAAGTTCTGCGCAAAAAAGACTGAGCTTAGTCTCATCAATGGAGCCAGAACTATCAATGACCAAGACAATCCGCTCAAGAGTCGGCTCATTCCTGCTTGGGAGGTATAAGCCCTGGTAGAGATACCGGCGATTGGGTTTTGTCCAAGTACTGTCATTCTCTACACGCATTTCAAGGAAGCGTTGGAGTAAGCCCCGCCAGTCAAGCTTAGGCTTAATGCTATCCCTAAAATAGCGCTCAAGGTGACCTGGCAAATCTCCAGCATGTAACGCACGTTGTAAGGCAAAGATCAGGTTTAGTTCAGCATCACGTTCTGCCTTGCCCTCTCCCTCACCCACTACAGGACTTAGACTTGGGTGATCGCGCACTTCGCCAAAAAAATCCTTCGAAGAGTCTGCACTCTCTCCCAGAGCTACACTTGCAGAGCCTTTGGGAGATTTTAGTCCTATCGCCTTGGCTTCACCTGAAGCTTGGCTACTCTGCGCCTCTTGCATAAAGCCACTTCGACTAGCATTAGAGCCTCCTGCCTGGGAATACCTCTGACTTCTTCTACTTGTGCTTACTTTCTTAGCTCCCCCATGGGGTTCTTCATCTGGAATTTGGCCAAGATATGTAAAGATCTCATCGGCATTGAGTCCTGCATACTTTGGCTCAACTATAAACCCTTTGGGTAAGGTAAAGCCAGCTTCTTGCAAGAGGAGATTCACAGCATAATCACAGGCAAGATTCCATAATTTAACATCACGTCCTGCACGGCGTACATGATGCCTGCAGGCAAGATGCAGCATTTCATGGGCCAAGGCTGCCTCAAGAGCTGCGCTTTTCTGCACACTTACCCAGGCTGGATTAAACCCCAAGATCTGTCCATTGGTCCATAAATCATGGCACTTGGGATCTTCTTCTAACTGCAGGCGTAAAGCCATGGTGCCAAAAAAAGGATGTTCAATAATGAGATCTGCCCGAGCTTTCTGTAAGGCCCTATATGCAGGCGTACTACTACATGATAACACTGGCATTGGCTTGAGCCCACGAAATAAAGGCAGGATGTTCCACAAGTTTCTTGTCGCGCAATACACAATCGCGCAATAAGAGCACACCAAATTCTGCAGGCAGCCTATTAGCATAACTGACTAAGGCCGTTAATGTATCGGCATTGGCAGCTAATGCTAAGGCTTCACAAATGGCATAGAGTGCTGCAGGCTCATTAGGCACAATGGCAGTTTTGGGGGTATCTATAATCTCTTGGACAGTAGGTAGCTCCCGCCAAATCTGCAAAAACCCTATGAACTCACTACCTGCGCCCACCCCAATCGTGCCTCTATAGAGATCTTCTGCCACACTTTCAGGTGGCTCTTGATCCATGATCCTTGATAAAAACTCCCAGGATCTAGGCGAGGCAAAGGCTTTACTGTTGGCAGCCGGGTCAAAATCATGCAAAAGCTTGGGGCGATACCTTAAAAAAGCCATGATTTCGGGCCTAATAGCTCGTGTCTTAGCCCACGCAAGCCAATCATCCAAATTAGCTACGCAATCAATGTGGACTAGACGGTTAGCTAGGGCTGTCGGCATGCGATGGGTTACTGCTCGATCACTTTCGCGATTGCCAGCTGCAATGACCGTCCAACCCGCTGGCAACAGATATTCTCCGATGCGACGATCAAGAATTAGTTGGTAGCACGCAGCCTGCACAAGAGGTGGTGCGGCATTGAGCTCATCTAAAAAGAGCACCCCTTTGCTTGTAGAAGATGTGTCTGGGAGAAAGGCTGGTGGACACCACTCTGCCCTCCCTTCTTGAGTTAACCTGGGTAAGCCGCGTAAATCTACAGGATCTAACAGCACGGCCCGAATGTCGATCAGCTCAAGAGCCAAAGCCTTGGCTGTCTGGGCCACCAATTGACTTTTGCCGACCCCAGGAGGTCCCCATAAAAACACCGGTTGCCGGATCGCGAGTAAAATTTGTAAGGCTGAAACAATTTGTGAGGGAGTCATGCTAGCACCGTTGCCCGAAAAAGTTGCCTAAAACCTGCTTTTGTATCAAAGATGCGTGACTGGAATGTTTGAAAAATAAGTCAAAAAAGGCACTCTTTTTTATCATTTTTTCCTAAAATATGCGTTTAAGTCAGGAAAAATCTGCTGCTCTTAGGGCTTTCTAGCTAACCTAAAATGAATTTAAATGTCAATATCTATTTCAATTTACCCCCTAAGCCCAAGAACATCTTCCTGCAAACCCAAACACAGTTTGCCCTTACATGCTTTTTTAGGTGCAAGCACGGGCAAAAGATTGTGCGGATCATGAATATTAGCTACAAAAGACCCAAGCACTTCAGGCAATTCGCAAATTGGCGAGAGCCAAGCTTAAGCGCCTATTTTGCATAAAGTGTCTTGCCAAAACTAAGCCTTTTCACTTCCTTAAAAAAAGTCGCAATTGCTGACCCCAAACTAACAGCTTGCAAAATATTTCTTCTGCAATGCTCATAATGCTGCTTCTTGAGATATATTTGGCTAGTCTTTGCCTAATTCACTTGAAAACCTTGGCTCGTCTCCCCTAAGGGAAGTATTGTGCCGCCCCGAGGAAAGTTTATGAAAACAAGAGCCCCTCTTATTTTGCTACTCATTGGGGTCATGCTCTTCTGCTCAAGTCTAGCATTTGCTGCAGACGGTCACGCCACTCTCCCCCAAAATTTGGCTATCTACTGGATCATTCCCTTTGTGTGTATGCTCCTCTCCATTGCCATTGCCCCACTGACCATTCCCCACTTTTGGGAAAAACATTTTGGCAAGGTGTCTGTCTTCTGGGCTCTAGCGTTTTTAATCCCCTGTACCTTCGCCTTTGGACCTAGTGTGGCACTCCATGAGTTTTTGCATGCCATCCTCACCGACTACATGCCCTTTATTATTCTGCTCTTTTCTTTATTTACTGTCGCAGGTGGTGTGCGCCTCAAAGGGTCCATGGTGGGCACACCTCTAGTAAATACTGGCATCTTAACAGTCGGGACAATCTTAGCCAGTTGGATGGGAACTACAGGGGCAGCCATGCTCTTAATTCGACCAATTCTAAGAGCCAATGCCCACAGACGTTACCGCGTGCATTCAGTCGTCTTTTTTATCTTCTTAGTGGCAAATATTGGCGGCTCTTTATCCCCTTTAGGTGATCCACCCCTCTTTTTAGGCTTCTTAAAAGGTGTCAGTTTCTTCTGGACGACCACCCATCTCTTTACCAAAACACTTCTAGCATCAGTCATTTTATTAGCACTCTTTTTTATTGTTGATTCCATTCTCTATGCGAGAGAAGGTAAGCCCGTGCCGCCGCAAAGTGACCAAAGTACAGAAAAATTTGGTCTTGACGGAAAAATCAATCTCTTACTCTTAGCCTGCATCGTCATTGCAGTCCTTGGCAGTGGCGTATTAAAGCTTGGCACCTGGGTTGCAATTCACGGGATCCATATTGAAGGGCAAAATATCTTGCGGGATCTTTTCTTATTAGCTATTGCCGCCCTGTCCTGGAAGCTCACTGATCCCCATTCACGCGTCTTAAATGACTTTACCTGGGGCCCAATCTTAGAGGTTGCCAAGTTATTCTTTGGTATTTTCTTAAGCATGATTCCTGCCATTGCTATTTTACGTGCAGGCTCCAATGGCGCTCTTGCCTCTGTCATTGATATGGTGACCCGCGATGGCCAACCTGTAAATTACATGTATTTTTGGTTAGCAGGCAGTCTTTCAAGTTTTCTTGACAATGCCCCCACCTATTTGGTCTTTTTCAATACCGCAGGTGGCGACCCCATCCATCTTATGAACGAATGGCAGGGCACGCTTGCTGCCATTTCAGCTGGCGCAGTCTTCATGGGTGCCAATACCTACATTGGCAATGCGCCAAACTTTATGGTGCGCTCCATTGCTGAAGAACAGGGTGTACCTATGCCCAGTTTCTTTGGCTATATGTTATGGAGTGGTGGCATTTTACTGCCGCTCTTTGCCCTGATCACTTGGATTTTTTTTATTTAAAAGTTTGACAACTTGCTTCTTAACACAAGTTTTCAAGTAAAAAAAAGATACTCTTGGCTTAATTAACAAAGTCAAGAGTATCTTATATATAACGCCAACCATAAAACCTTGTGCCTATAAAGGAACAATTTAGATGTTAGATCCTAAACAATGTATTTTGTATAGTGGTGGTGCTGCTGGTACCGAACAATTCTTTGGTTCTCTCTCTGAAACTTGGGGTATTGAAGAGGTCAACTATAGTTTTGATGGACATCAAATTGAACGTAAACGTGGTGTACGTGTACTTACAAGCGAAGAATTAGCAGGCAAAGATGTCAGTTTAACCTATGTTTCCAAATTACTGCATCGTGAATATACCAAAGCGCCCTTATTTAGAAAGGTCTTACAATCTATTTGCTGGCAAGTCTCAAGTGGTGAGCAAATCATCGTTGTCGGGGCTATCCAAAAAGATCACACCGTCAAAGGTGGTACAGGTTGGGGAGCTGAATTTGCCAAAATTTGCAATAAGCCCTTACTTGTCTTTGATCAACCTACAGACAAGTGGTTTAACTGGCACGAAGATCATTGGGAAGAAGTGCAAGAGCCCTGTATTACTGTGAGACATTTTACAGCTACAGGTACACGTTTCTTGGAACATAATGGGCGCAAAGCCATTCAAGATCTCTTCTCACGCTCCTTTGCCAATTAACATATGGCTGTCGAGTTCACTGCCACAGAACGCGCAATACTTGCCATTGTGCAACGCAATTTGCCGGCAACTCTTACACCTTATGCGGACATTGCCAAAGCTTGTAACTGCACAGAAGAGGAAGTCTTAGCGCTCTTACAGCGCTTAAAACAAAACGGTACCATCAGACGCTATGGCGCCATGATCCGCCACCATAAGACACCTTGGCGGCATAACGCCATGGTAGCTTGGTGTGTGCAAGAAGAAAATCTGGAAGCATGTGGTAAAATAGCTGCTACTTTAAGCAATATTTCCCACATCTATGTCCGCCCAAGTACCTATCCCGAATGGCCCTATAACTTCTACACAATGATCCATGGACGCACACCTTTAGAATGCCTCAATGCTATTCGGCATTTACAAAGCACAGCGCCCTTGGGCGACCATCTAGTTTTACAAAGTCTGCGTGAACTAAAAAAAGTCTCAATGACCTACTTTTAAGTGGCGCAATTTAGCTACAAGATTGCCCAGATAACTTTGGGCAATCTTGCCAAGGATCAATCATGGCGCAAACATCGCTCACATGCTCAGAACAGCTTTATCAAAAAGCTTGTACACTAATTCCTGGGGGCGTGAATAGTCCTGTTAGGGCCTGTCAGGCAGTTGCCAGCACCCCGCTCTTTATTAAAAAAGGGCAAGGAGCCTTTTTAACCGATGTTGATGGCAACACCTATCTTGATTTTGTCTTATCTTGGGGCCCCATGATCTTAGGCCATGCGCACCCTTCTGTTTGCGCAAAGATCTCTAAGGCCGTGCAAGATGGCACAAGTTACGGTGCTCCGTGTGAAAATGAGGTCAAAGTAGCAGAGTTGATCTGTAAAGCTCTGCCACACCTTGACATGGTGCGCATGGTCAATTCAGGCACTGAGGCCACCATGTCAGCCATAAGACTTGCCCGTGCTGTGACCAAGCGCCCCAAAATTCTCAAATTTATTGGTTGCTACCATGGGCATGCGGATGCTTTTTTAGCGGCAGCAGGCTCTGGCGTAGCCACCTTATCCCTCCCAGGTACCCCAGGTGTGCCAGAAGATGTGGTCGCTCATACCATCCTAGCACCATATAATGATCTAGACTATGTCAAAGAAATCTTTAAAAGTGTGGGTAAAGAGCTTGCCTGTGTCATTGTAGAGCCCATTGCGGCTAATATGGGTCTTGTCCTCCCAAAAGAGGGCTTCCTCGAAGGCCTGCGTGAGCTGTGCACACATGCTGGCAGTCTCTTTATTTTAGATGAAGTCATCACAGGCTTTAGAGCAGCCTTTGGCGGCGCCCAAACACGCTTTGGCCTAGAACCTGATTTGACAACCTTAGGGAAAATCATTGGTGGCGGACTCCCAGTGGGTGCCTTTGGCGGCAAACGTTGCTACATGGAAGAGATTGCGCCCAAGGGCCCTGTCTACCAGGCAGGCACCCTCTCTGGCAACCCCTTAGCCATGGCAGCAGGCCTTGCGACCTTAAGTATTTTACAGACCAAAGATTATGCTCTTTTGGAGACGCGCACACAAGAGTTTGCCCAAGAATTGGCAAATATTCTGCGAGCAAAACAGATCCCAGTCCAGGTTCCAACCATTGCCTCCATGTTTTCAGTCTTTTTCACCGATACTCCTGTCATTGACTTTGCTACAGCAAAAACTGCATCAACTAGTCTCTTTACCCAGTTCTATCAACAAATGCGTAGTCAAGGTATCTATCTAGCTCCCTCAAGCTTTGAGACCGGCATGCTAAGTTTTGCCCACACTAAAGATGATTTAGACCACACTTTAGAATGTGCAAAACACATCAAGTTTAACTAACTATGCCTACTGCCCTAGCCTGTTGGGTCTTAAATAGTCTCTCTCTACCCCTTGCAAAGAGCTTACAAAAATCATTCGCCAAGAATCCCTGGAGAGAGATTACAACCATCACAATCTTTGCCCCTCAAAGATTTTGCCCCATAGATTGCCTCCCCATAACCAAACTTAAGGCGACATTTACTAGACAAGAGGCAGCCTTTGCAGGGCATATTTTTTTTGGGGCTTGTGGCATTGCTGTACGCACCATTGCACCCACACTCCAAGATAAATGGCAGGATAAACCAGTAATTGTGGTCGATCCAACAGGCCAGTATGTAATCTCTCTTTTGGCAGGCCATTGGGGCGGCGGCAATAGCTTAAGCAAGCATATCGCATCTCTCCTCAAAGCTACACCCATTATTACCACAGCTTCTGACGCTTTTAGGCAACAAGCTTTAGACCTCCTCATTCAAAAGGCCAACTTACAGATTCTAGATGCTGACTGCATACCAAAGATACAAGCTATCCTTATAGAAGGTGGCAGGATCAAAATCTATGATCCCTTACATTTTTTAGGCGACATTTCAAACTGTGTTCCCTGTAGTTTAGCTGAACTTAAAGCAACATCTGCGCCACGCATAGCTATTTCTTACCATAAATTGCCTAAACTCCCACATCTCTTGCGCCTAGTCCCCAAATGTCTTGCCCTAGGTCTTGGCTTTTGCAAACACACAAGCTCTTTAGAGTTAGCCTTAGCGCTTGAAAAGACTTTTGAGCAATATGGCATCTATCAAGAAGCTTTATTTGCCATAGCTAGCATTACCCAAAAGACTACCAGCACAGCACTCTTGCACCTTGCATCTCACCTGCATCTGCCAATCTACGCCTATTCTGCAGAGGATTTAGCCCTTGTTGCAACCCCCACACCGAGTCTCAAGGCTGGCCAAATCTTTAAGCAAAAGCCCTTTAGTGTAGCTGAAGCAGCAGCTCTTTTAACCGCCAAAGAGAGATTTAAACATATTGCTCTCTTAGGACCCAAAATGACTTTTGATCACCACATAACCTTGGCCCTTGCCCAGGGAAATCATGTCTCAAATTAAGCTCCCCTCGTTGACAGTTGTAGGTTTAGGTCCTGGTGATCCGACCCTGTTAACCCCACAAGCCTCTCAAGCCTTAACTCAAGCCCAAGTAATTGTAGGGTATCCACGCTATGTGGAGCTTCTTGATGCATCTTTGCGCCTAAAGAAGACCATTCTCACAACATCTATGCGCCAAGAAAAAGAACGCTGTCACCTAGCCATAGATGCAGCTCTAAAAGGACAACCTACCTGTTTACTTGCTTCAGGCGATCCTGGCATCTATGCCTTGGCCGGGCTCACAATAGAACTCTTGGAGCAACGTGCCCTCTTAGACAGCATCAATCTTACAATCATTCCAGGTGTGCCTGCACTCTGTGCTGCGGCAGCCCTCTTAGGCGCACCTTTAAGCCATGATTTTGCCTGTGTGAGCTTAAGTGACCTCTTAACCCCCTGGTCCCAAATTCAAAAAAGATTAATTGCGGCTTTAGCCTGTGACTTTGTTTTAGTGCTCTATAATCCTAGATCTAAAGGCAGACCTGACTATTTAAAGTATGCCCTTGATCTTGCAAGCCAATATCGTGAGCCTACCTGCCCAATAGGCCTTGTGCGCCAGGCCTACAGATCCAAGCAAACTGTCATCAACAGTACTTTGCAGGACTTTGATGTTACACAAGTTGACATGTTATCCATAGTTATTCTTGGCAATACACAAAGTCGCAAGGTGGGAGAATTTCTTGTAACCCCGCGTGGCTATCATCTTACTTAAATCGCAATACCAATATAGTACATGAAATAATTTTGTAGACTTTAAACTGCAAAATATATCTTGATTTTATTTTAAATCAAGAAGATATATTTCGATGTGAGCCTTATGCTTTGCTCTCTGCAACTTGGATCTTGGAATATTATCATGCTCTTATCTTCAGATGCAAATGGAGCAGACAAAAATCAGAGACGCGACATTCCATCTCATCTAAGATCTTTGCTACTCTTTTAGAGCACTCGTTTGCTTCTTACGATTTAACATGCTATTCTAATAGGCTTGTTGTGGGCATATAAACGGCGTATCCCGCACTTTTAGTTTTGTGCCTGCGCCCGCACTTTTACAACGCTTAACCTTGGCTTTCATGGCTTTCGGAGGTTCCATGGCTGACGACACGCTGCAAGATGAGATTTTAGACCTCACAGAACTCATCGAAAAAGGATCTTCAGATACGCAGAGCGCAGCCTTAGAAACGCCAGATCAGACGCGTGCCCAGGCCCTCAATGATCCTCCAGGCTCCACTGCTGACAGTGATTTGGATCAACTCTTGGCCCAATTTGATACGCCAACCACAACGCCTGCACCTGCCCATGAACCAGATCCAGATGACACTCTCGACATGTCGACCTTGGACGATGTCGATGAGATGCTCTCTCATCTCCCGAAGCGCCAAAAGCAGAAAAAAGACATCGAAGAAGTCATCAATGAAGATTTAAATGATCTTTTAGCTGCAGTTGATGCCGAACCCCAAGGGGCCCCAGCTGAACCAGATCCCCAAGCAGAACTTAATGAGCTCATCTCAAGTCTCGGGGATCCCAATGACACGCCATCCGCAAATTTTGAAGCACCTAAACAGCCAGCACCGACCCCTGCCCCTGAGAAAGCTAAAGCTAGTGAAGATTTAGATGCCTTGTTAACACAAGCGCAAAATCCCACTAAAGAATCCAAGGCTGAGACAGAAGATCTCGATGCGCTCCTGGCTAAAGCCCAAGGAACACCCACTAAGAGCAAGGCTTCCACCCCTCCTCCCCCCCCAAAGCCCAAAGTCGATGATCAAGCCAATCTCCAAGGCTTGACCGAATTAGAGGCTCTACTGGGCTCACAACCGGCGCCCAAAGCCCCACAAAACGCCAGTTCTCTAGAATCGCGTTTAAATGCTTGTGAAGCCGAACTCTTAGCGCTCAAGGAGACATGCGCTGAGCGTTTACATGGTTGTGAAAGCAACTTAGCTACACTGAAAACTACTCTTGAAAGTCTCTCACCTGATAAACTATTGGGTCAGGTTACAGACATGCTTCAACAATCTGGAGCTGACAAAGCTCAAGATGAAGTCAAGAACCTAGCTACCCAATACCAAGAACTAAGTACAACCGTTCAAGACCTAGCAACAAAGCTTAAAAGCGATCAACCCCAGGCAGATTTAGCTGAGCGTTTAGCTAATCTTGAACGTGTGCAAACTAAATTAAGCGCCGACCTCCATAGTTGTACAGATGCAATCGACGCCCTCAAACAAAGTCCACAAAGTCAAGAGGCTGTAGGCGATCTCTTCACAAAACTTGGCGCCTTTGATCCTGCAGCCTATGTGACAACTGAGCTCTTAGATAAGAAATTAACCGAGCACTTTGCAGATAAATCTACCGCAAATGAAGACTTAAATAGCCTGCAAACAGCGGTAACTGATCTTGAAACAAAGCTCAATACCCTACAAACAGAGCTAACCCAAAGTGTCAATACAAGGCTTGCAGACCTTAAATCAGAACTGACAGCCCAACCACCATCTGACGCTGATCTTGCGCCAAAACTGAACACACTTAGTGATGAGCAAGCAACTCTTGCTGCAACTATCGATAGCCTAAAAACTGAACTTGCAACACTGCAAACAGATATTTCTCAAGTTGTAGCTGGCCAAGAAAATAATGAGCTTGAGACAAAGCTTTCAACAATTACTGATGCACAAGCAACTCTCTCTGCAACTATCGAGAGCCTAAAAAGTGATCTTGCAGCAGTGCAAAATGATCTGACCCAAGCTCTAGCTCCCAAAGAAGATACTGAGTTTGAGACAAAGCTTAACTCAATTTCTGCAACTATCGAGAGCCTCAAAACTGATCTTGCAGCAGTGCAAAAGGATCTTGCTCAAGCTCTAGCTCCCAAAGAAGATGATGAGTTTGAGACAAAGCTTAACTCAATTTCTACAACTATCGAGAGCCTAAAAACTGATCTTGCGGCAGTGCAAAATGATTTGACTGAAGCTCTAGCTCCCAAAGAAGACAATGAGTTTGCGACAAAGCTTAACTCAATTTCTGATGCGCAAGCAGCTCTCTCTGCAACTATCGATAGTCTACAAACAGAAATTACAAATCTTAAAACAGATACGCAAAATGTCAGTGATAGCCTTGTCTCACTAAAAGCTGCCAACACTGATGATACATATATCACCCAGACAGATCTTGCTACACAACTTGCACCATTAACTGATACGCAAACTGCCTTTCAAAGCCAATTGGCAGCCTTCAAAACGCAGTTAACAGCGCAAGACCAGGCTGTCAGATCCCAATTAACACCCTTAGCTACTAGTAGTAAAATCATTAAAAATGATCTTGACAAGGTCAAGGCAGATCTTGTTAACCAAGAAGCCAGTTTTGAGGCTGACCTTAACTTATTAAAAGACTCGCACACCGGCTTAGAAGCTGCTCTGCAAGAGCAAAAAAATGCAGTCGTACAGCAATTTGATCAAATCACTTCTGCCCAGAATGCCTTAGAGACCTCACTTGCCTCTTTAAAAGATCAAACTCACGCAGAACTCACAGCACAAAGTGATACCACAAGCCTTGTACAAGAGACTGTAACCAGCTTAACAGATGATTTGAATGCGTACAAAGCAGAAGTATCCAAACACTTAGCAGCTCTCGCAGCTTCTGCAAAAAAAGTTCAAACAGATCTCACAGCCATACAAAATCAAGCTGATACTGCAGCAACTAAACTTTCCGATCTAGAGACAACTACAAGTACGCTTGACCAAGATGTCAAAAATATCAACACAGATCTATGTGGCTACAAAGAAGACGTTGCTGCCCAAATAGCAACTCTCACAAATTCTGCAGAAAAAGTGCAATCAACCCTCACAGCCTTACAAAATCAGGCTGATACTGCAGCAAGCAAACTTTCGGATCTCGAGACAACTACAACTACGCTTGACCAAGATGTCAAAAATATCAACACAGATCTATGTGGCTACAAAGAAGACGTTGCTGCCCAAATAGCAACTCTCACAAATTCTGCAGAAAAAGTGCAATCAACCCTCACAGCCTTA
>JAFTDU010000083.1 GCA_017454005.1 Desulfovibrionaceae bacterium
AGTTAAATAATATTATTGAATATTCTTTTGAATTATAATTGATCAATTGGATAAAGAATATATTCAAAATATTTATAAATTTAGATAGTTTTATAGATTGTTATATATTTTATGAATTCATGTATATCATATTACAAAAATATAATTATATTATAATATATGTATATAGTTTAACATAAATTATAATTTATAATATATAATATAATCCAATGTAATATGATGTATTAAATTCATTATATAATAATTGATAACTTTATTTCATGTTTATTAATAATTTATTACATAATATTGTAATATATAATTTATTTAAATCAATAAAATATATAACAAACACTATAAAACTATATTTACATATTAAAAAATCAACCTAATATTGTTCACTGATTATATTTTAAATATTAATTCTAATTTATAGAATAAAAGTTTCATTATATTATTAATAGTATCACTGTATTTATATTAATATGATCTCTAGAATAAAATTTATTTTTTATAAACAATGTTATTACAGGTTTTAAGTTAATATATTTATCTTGTTCACACTAGCTCGCAGCTTCTAGTGCAGTCGTTAGACTTCTCATGCTTTCACATGAGCGCAGACTATATCTTCAGCCATTAGTAGCAATGGCGCAGTATTTTTCTTCAGGCCTAAGCTTCCTGCTTTACTCTCCCTCAAGGAGATAGTCGTTGGGGGTCTTCCATGTTCTTTATTCAAGAGTTTAGGACTTTCCCTGCTAAACACCCATTGTTGTATGGCACTTAGGACATACGTTTCTGACAAGTCACAATTTTAGCAGTCAGCACTGATATGTTTTTTTTCACCTTATGTCATCCTTACGTTTTTTCTGCTTTCGCACCTTGGATCATTCCCAGCTTATCCTTTCGAATTACTGTTTAGGTGTAAGGCTTTAGGGATTACAAGCAATTAACACTGAGTTTGCACCTCTTACGAGATACAAAGGGTTTTCTGTCGTTAAATCTATACATCTGTATATGTTATATAGATTTGTCTAAATTGATTGTGACAGTTTTGTTACCCAAAGTTTGGGGTCTAATTCACTGAGATGCCGCAATTCTTCCATAGTGCTTAGCATCACTTGATCTGTGCCACCCATACGTTGGCAATGCCAAATAAATTTTTGCTCATCGGCCATTATACAGCGAGCTCCTTTGATGTTGATGAAAATTAAAAGTTAAAAATTTAGAGTATAACATAATAATATTGCGTAAACACTTGATCATGTGAATCAAATTACAAAAAACAAAATGCTAAAAATTTCATAAAACTTTTTACACTATATTTTCGTAATTATTGAAAAGTTTATTAAATATACAGGTTGGAAAATACTAGATCTAAAAATTGAGTAGTATGCAGGGTTGATCATCATTGTCTTTAGAGCTATACTTATTTCTTTTTAAATTGATGGATTTTTGGCGTTTTGGTATTAAAGAATTGGGCAAAGAGATCAATTTGGTTTTTGAAGATGGGCATGTTGCGCATGGCTTGCATCGTCAAAGTGTCTAGGTCGATGTTTTCTTCTTGGAGGCAATTGAGAGTGGCTGCATGATTTTGCAAAATAGTCTCTTTGGGAACCTTAAAATAGGTTGCAAGTGTCTCTTTGTCGATTTGAGCTTTTGGAAACTCAGGATCATGTTCATTGATGACTGCTGCCGTATACATGATACTTGCAGTCCAAGCAGTACGCGATTCTTGACTACTAAAGTTGATCAGTTTATGCAGTCTCACATATTCCATCACACTGATACAAGAAAACATGAAGATGCTTGATTCTAAGCTCATAGGTGCAACGTGGTGCATTGTCTTATGCATTTCAGCTACATACTTTTCTTCTTGAGCTTCAGAAATGTCACGGTTTTCTTTAGATTTAAGGGGAATATCTTCAAAAATTTCTTTGCCATTAGCATCAACTTGTTTTTTGATACGGATTAACAGACGTGAAGACGTGGGATATTCCTGACCTGCTTCACAGGGCATAATGCTTAAAAGCACAATCTTTTGCCATTCTGATCCTGTAACATTTAGTTTATATTCTAGGGTGTCATGCTCTTTGAGTGCAGTGATCCGTAATTGGATATTAGCATCCCTAAATGCGGGATTTTCCTCAAGCATGTGCTCTGGAACATAGTAGGTATAGTTCTCTTGATCATTGTTTGCATCGTGTGCGTGCTTATCTTTAGCCTTAGCTACTCTGAAATAAAAACCTTTAATTTTACGATCAAGTAAACTACAAATATAGTGATGTAAGTCGTTAAGTGTTTTTTCTTCAGGGAAAGCAATAAGAAAGGCAGGAATAGCTTTTCCTTCGCTGGCTTCAGAAGGCGTTTTTGGCGCATGCATTGTAAAGATGTATGCCCGATCTCCTTTTGCTGAAAATGCATGCCTGTGAGATGCTTGTTTAGCCATAACAATCCTTAAAACTTTGAAAGTTAATGATTTTTGTGAATCGCACAAGCATAAATTGATGGTAAGTTGAATTAAGTATAAGCTATATTTATGAATGTTAAAATAAAAAATATATATTGCATGGTAGAAAATTATCTTCCAGCAGGTAATACCTTATTATATTTCCTTAAAATGTTTGAGTGTCGTTGTATTAGAATATAGGTTTCGCTACACTTTAAGATCCAACTATGTACCAATATCTTCGTAGTCAAATTTTATGTCTGCAATTTAAAGATTACATATTTACTCAAAATGTAATTAATTAATACAACAATAATATTTGTAAAAATTTTTACAATTCGTTCATCACAGATAAAAAAATCAATGAAAAGCCACAGTAGTGCTGTTTCAATGATGACAGACAGAATACGTGCAGAAATAAATTGCCAACATTCACGTAGTGTTGTGTGGAAATCCCAATTTTTTGAATTAAATACATATTGTTTATTTGTTATAAATGCAAACAATACTGCCAGTATCCAAGCAATAAGGTTACTGGTAGCATAATGCATATGAAATGCTAATAAGCAAACAAAATAAACTATATAATTAATTAATGTCGTGAGTACACCAAAGAAGAGATAAGACCATACCTCACGGTGTTTTGTATAAATTTGAACAAGATGTGACATGTGTAAAATTGGTATTTAAAACAGTTGTAAGTATTTTTATATAAGCTATACTAAGGCAGTACAACAAGTATTTTCGTGTATTGTATACTTGGGCTTTATATTAAATTAGTTAAGGGCGTATAGTATGCAGCAAAATTGTCTTAAACGCAAACTTTCTTTTTTGAGTTTGGTTATTCCTATATATAATGAAGAAGCAAGCATACCGTATTTGCGGACGCAGTTAGAGGCCTTTTTGCCAAGTTTAAGCTGTGAACGCATTGAGGTTGTTTTGGTGGATGATGGTTCCACTGATGCTTCAAGAGAGTTGTGTGAAAAGTGGGCCAAAGATTCTCACTATGTGAAACTTGTAATCTTTAGCCGCAATTTTGGTCACCAGCCTGCTGTGAGTGCAGGACTTCAATATGCTAGGGGGGAGGCCATCGTCATTCTCGATGCCGATTTACAGGATCCCTTAAGTGTTATTCCCGCCATGATTGAGCAGTATGAGGCAGGCTATGATGTTGCCTACGGCCAGCGTATTGCAAGGCAAGGTGAGACGTGGTTTAAAAAATTTACGGCTTGGGCCTTTTATCGTTTAATGCAAAAATGTGTTTATAAGGATTTACCCAAAGACACAGGAGATTTTCGGTTAGTTTCGCGAGCTGTAGCAGATTCTGTCAAGTCTATGCCCGAGAGTCATCGATTCTTGCGCGGCATGTTTGCCTGGGTGGGTTTTAAGCAAATCGCTGTGCCCTATGTGCGTGATGAGCGCCGTTTTGGCGATACCAAATATCCATTTAGCAAAATGCTCTGCTTTGCTTGGCAAGCTATTACATCTTTTTCGGCTCTACCCATCCGTCTTGTGAGCCTTTGGGGCGCTTTAGTTGCCTTAATTGGCTTTGTGATCTGTCTCTATGCCGTATATGCGTGGGCTTTTGATGAAACTGTGCGTGGGTGGACATCTTTAATGGGACTTATTGCCTTACTAGGAGGCTCCTGTATTTTAGCCATTGGTCTTGTGGGTGAATACATCGGCAATATCTTTGAAGAAGTAAAACATAGACCAGTCTATATTGTCGCAAAAACTGTCAATATTGATCAGGAAAAGTCTTCTGTGTAAGGCACACGTGTATATTTCTTTCAAGATCTCAATGTTTTTCTTAATCTATGAATATACGTAAGCAAAATAATGGAGATAGTTCAATCTCTTTGGGAGATTGGCTGTTTGTGTTTTGTGTCGCTTGTTTTGCCATTTTGGCAGTGCATGGTTCGACCATCATCAGTGCTGGGGGCGCCATTATTGATAGTGATTTAGCCACCTATGCCCAAGGTATGGCAGGGAGCGCCCATCCTGAGAGCTTTCTCAAGGATCCGGTATTACATAGCAACACTGCTGCCAATAGTATTGCGAACCTAGAACGCTGGCTTGCTGAGTGTTTAACGCCTGAGGATAATTATGCTGTGGGTTTATTGCGTGCAGGTGGCGTCATCATATTTATCTTTTACTTAAGTTGGTATATTTTGGGGCGCTGGCTCTTTAGACAACGAGTCTATGGCTTATTACTCGCAGTGCTTGTCAGTATCACCGTGTGGGTGGGCTATGGTACATTTTGGGGCATTAACCATTCAGATCCTGTGCCAAGGGTCTTCCATGCGGCCTTATTTCCCTGGATGCTTATGCTTGCCATTTCTGCCTATGAGAAATGTAGTCTACGTATTGGGGCCATGTTTGTGGCAGGCCTTGGCATCTGGTTGCATGGGGTGAGTGCTTTAAATACAGGTGCCATGTTCTTTGTGGCCTTTTGTCTGCATAAGCCAAAGGATGCCTCCTTTAGCCAATATTTTAATAGTCTGTTTTTAGCAACACTTGCCTTTTTAGTGCCAGTGCTCATCTTTTTATGGCCATCTTTAACTCAAGGTAAAGCCTTTACAGCTTCTGAACTTAGTATCTTTCAAGAGTTATTTACTTTAAGGTGGCACGCAGACTATGGAGATATTAGCGGAACATTAGTGGCACTCTTTTCCTTAAAGAATCCCACATCCTACATTCTCTATGCCGGCTGTGGTGCCTTAATCTTTTGCATCTTAACAGATAATCCCAAGTTACGTACTTTAGGGCGGATGATTCCAGGCTTTATCCTAGGTCTCTTTGTAGTCTTTGGGTTTTCTCTTCTAGAAAGTCACTATGCAGCACAAGTGGGTAGGCTTCCCATGGGGCATGAGCTTGTGCGCGGGATCAAGTTTTTGGTGCCCTTAGCGTGGCTCTGTATCTGTGGTGTCTTGGCCTTTTTTTTAGCGCATCTCTCCAAAGGCATTATTTGGGCCATTGTCCTAGCCATCATTGTGCTTGTGCTAGGTGTCTCACAAGATAAGCAATATCTCTCAGCCCAATATACCCTTGGTGAATTGACTGAGGTTAAGTTTCCGCTGCTCGCCAAAGCGAGAGTAATGAAACAGGAAGCTGATTTGGCACGCGAGGCCTTGGAAAAAGTTCAAGAATTAGTGCCTATGGGTGAATCAGTCTTTTGTTTGACAGATAGTATGATGGCAATAAGATATTTAGCCTTACATCCCTTATTTTATTCTTTTAAAGATGGGTATACATTCTATTATAATAAGGATGCAGATGGTGCTCACACTTGGCTTACGCAAACTAAGTTCATCACAAAACACCATGGTGAGTTACAAGAGCTCTTACAGCATCTACCTGTCCGCTATGCTTTAGCCCATAAAGATACGGTCAGAGAAAATAATCCTTTCTTTGTACGGCATATGATTTGGCAGAATAGTGAATGGTGTCTTCTCAGTAAAGAGATGTAACTATCTTGATAAGTATAATTTAGCTTTTGTTAAGATACGAGCTACTTGTTAGTTGGAGAAGCAAGGTTATGCAGGAAGTTGTACCCTTTAATCGCCCCTATATGACGGGTAAAGAGCTCTATAATATTGCCCAAGCCCATTTTAATGGCTGCTTAGCAGGAGATGGTCCCTATACAAAAAAATGTCATTTCCTCTTGGAACAGATGACAGGTGCATCGCGAGCCTTATTAACCCATTCATGTACTGCAGCACTTGAGATGCAATCACTGCTTGTGAATATTCAGCCAGGTGATGAAGTGATTATGCCCTCCTACACCTTTGTCTCAACGGCCAATGCTGTGGTCTTAAGAGGTGGGGTGCCAGTATTTGTGGATATTCGCCCAGATACCTTAAATATTAATGAAGAGCTCATTGAAGAGGCTATCACACCCAAAACCAAAGCCATAGCGCCTGTGCATTATGCTGGGGTAGCCTGTGAAATGGATCGCATCATGCAGATTGCTAAGTATCATAAGCTCAAGGTTTTAGAAGACGCAGCCCAAGGCTTTATGGCAACATATAAAGGCAAACCTTTAGGCAGCATTGGGCATTTAGGGGCCTTAAGTTTCCATGAAACCAAAAATATTATTTCAGGGGAGGGTGGGGCACTCCTTGTGAACGACCCTGCAGATATTGTGCAGGCTGAAATTATTCGCGAAAAAGGCACAGATCGCAGTCGCTTCTTCCGTGGCGAAATAGATAAATATACCTGGCAGGATGTGGGTTCCTCCTTTTTGCCAGGCGAGCTCATTGCGGCCTTTTTATGGGCACAGCTGGAAGAGGCTAATGAAATTACAAATCAACGCCTTTTAAGTTGGCAGCGCTACCACAGCTTGCTTTTAGATTTAGAGCAGCAGGGGCTCTTGATGAGACCTCAAGTGCCTGAACAGTGCAGACATAATGGGCACATGTACTACATTATTTTAGACAAAAGGTTTGATCGGCAAAAGGTGTTGGCAGATCTTAAAGAAAATGGGGTTCGAGCTGTCTTTCACTATGTGCCCTTACACACAGCACCTGCCGGCCAAAAATATTGTCGGGTACATGGGGGCATGCAGGTGACTGAAGACCTCTCAGAAAGATTGATTCGCTTGCCCCTCTGGTTTGGGATACCTTTTGAGATGCAAGTACGTACAGTTGAAGTCTTACAAAAAGTGTTGCAAGCATGATGAAGGGAATGAATAATGTGCTGCGGCACAATACTTTCTTGCTTATTTTGGTTTTATTTGTAGGTGTAGTTATACCACGCTTGCTTGTCTTGGGGCAATTTCCCTACATGGATGAAGGTTACTATATCTACCAGGCGCAGCAAATCTTTGAGCATGTTGTAAATACCAAACATTTGCCAGGAGTTGGCGGATGTAATTTATATGCCATACTCCTAGCCCCTTTTTGTGCCTTACCAGGGAATATCTTTGTGTGGTTGCGCCTAATCGATCTCGTCTTTGCCCTTGGGGCAGGGATTTGTTTCTACAAGCTCTTATATCTACTTTGTCGCAGACATTCGCTTGCCTTAATAGTTGATTGCCTCTTTTTATTGGCCATGAATGTGCCTGATGTTATCCAGGCAGGGGTTAAAAATAGTTTTTTTGTGGCCTATATGTTTTTGTTTGCAGCCTGGATCTCTTTACTTAAACCCCAAAAACTCGAGTTGGTTCAGATAGGTGTTTATTCAGTCTGGGGCTATGAACTTATAACCCCAACGCACCGCTTTTTTTGGGCTGGGGTGTTTACAGCCATAGGAGTGCTTTTGCGTGAACCTTTTCTTGTCTATGCCGTGTGGGGTGCTATTGCAATTTGGCGGGGTTTTGGTTTGCATAGGGCCATTATCTATTGTCTTGGCGGATTACTTACTGCCTGCATATGTTTCTTAATCCTTTTTGAGGCACGCCAAAGCTTAACTGGGCTTATTTTAGCCTATACAGACTCCCAAGCAATCTTTAAGGCTGAATCTGCAAGAATTTATGAAAATCTTATGCATTATGGGGCCAGGTTTCTGCAAGATTTTTGGCCCTTAATACTTTTAACTGTATTAGCCTCGCTTGGCCTTTGTTCTAAACAAAATCGGACGCAAAAAAAGACTGCCATCTTTTGTGGCAGTCTTCTTGTGGCTCCGTTCTTTGAGATTTGCAGTAAAATTGCCTTTACCTATCATTTTGCCATGCTTTTGCCAGCCCTCTGTTGCTTATTAGTTTTAGGCTTAAATGCTTTAAGAAAATCTAGTAAGCTTTTTACACACTATGGCAAAATGCTTATAGCTTTAAGCTTTGTGGCCTTAATCCTAGTAAATTATGATTTTAAAAATATCAAGATGACTGTAGATGTGCTCAAAGCTTTTCCAACTTTTAACTGGTCTAAAAGCTTGCAAGATGAGTCTAACACCTTACTTGCTGCCCAAATAATTCAAAAATTACCTGGGAAAACACTTGTTGTGAGTGGGTTTATGCATTTTCTCTATCCCGCCACACGTCTTTTACCGCCAAATAGTGACCTTGATGATTTAAGTAGAGTCTATTTACGCAATAAGTGTGATCAAGAAAAACTGCGAGAAATTTTGCTTAGAGCCAAACCTGATATTGTGGTTATAGCAAAGACTCAAGAAAAAGATCATGTGGCAATCTTTACAGAGGAACTTTCCCAAGTAATTGCAAAAATAGACGCCTATAATTTGGTACAAGAAATTAAGGTGGATCAAAAGAAAAATTATGGGTGGATTGGCTGTAGTATCTATCAACGTAAGATGTAGTTATAGCTCTGCCTGTTGCCTCAAGGCTTGGCGATCCACCTTGCCATTGGCATTTTTGGGTAGGGACTCTAAGAGCATGAGTTTCTGGGGAATCATGTATTCTGGGAGAAAATTTTTGAGCTCTTTAAGTAAGCTTAGACTATCTTCTTCACCCTTGTAGCTTACAAAAGCAATGAGTTTGCCAAAGGCCGTATTAACGCGCACATAGACGACAGCTGCCTGTTGCACGCCTTTTAGTTGCATGAGGCCACTTTCTATCTCTTCGAGTTCGATGCGATAGCCCATGTGTTTGATTTGATTGTCCTTGCGCCCCTGAAAATAAAGGATACCATCTTTTTGTGTGACTAAATCCCCTGTATGATAGGCCCTTTTACCATAGCGATTGGGTATCGTTAAGGTCTCAAAGGCTGCTTGTGTTCTTTGGGTATCATTATAGTAGCCTGCTGAAACATTGGGGCCTAGTAAGATGAGTTCCCCATACTCTTCTTCCTGCTTCTTTTCGAGATACCAGTCAAAGTTTTGGTTGCAGAGCCCAAGGGGGGGGAGACCTGTAAGGGAGGTAAAGTCATCTTGAGAGAGTATGTAGGCGCTAGAGATGCAGGTGCATTCTGTGGGCCCATAGACATTGATAATTTGTGCTTGATCTTGAAAAGTCTTAAAGAGTTTATGAAGCTCAATTTTTGGATAGCCTTCACCACCAAAGGCTATAATGCGTAAATGGTTTAAGATATCTTTACGCAGGGCCTTCATGGTCATCAGGTAGATTAAGAGAGAGGGCACAGAAAACCAGATTGTGCAATTGCTGGCACCAACATAGGCCACAAGCTCATAGGGTTTTGTTAAGAGCTCTCGCTTAACTGGCGCAATGCTTGCCCCTGAAAATAAGCCCACATAAAAGTCAAAGACCGAATTATCAAAGTACATGGGACTCAGGTTCGCAAAGCAGTCTGTAGGCTCAATCTTAAAGAAATTTTTGCCCCACTCTATAAAGTGCAACACATTTTGATGAGTTACAGCTACACCTTTGGGTTTGCCTGTTGAGCCTGAAGTAAACATGATGTAGGCAAGGGTTGCGCCATCTATCGCCTTTGTTTTTTGGCTAAGTATATCTTTAAAGTCTTCTTGGGCTTCTGGAAGACTATCTTCTTTTAGTAACATGAGATGACAAGCACTCTCATGTGCTAAAATGCTTAGATGTTCTGTATAGATCTCTTGATCATAGAAGATAAGGCGGGGCTTTGCAGTTTGCAGAATATTTTGCAAGCGACTTACAGGTTGCGCCACATCTAAGACCACATAAGGCAGCCCCAATTGCAAACAGGCTAACATGGCAGCATAAGAGAGGGGATGCTTTGTGTGGGCTATTGCAATGATATCACCTTGGCGACATTGCATTTGAGTGAGCAATAGAGCAATACGTTCTGCAGATTGAGCTAAAGTAGCATAATCAATAGTTTTATCTTGATACTTTAGAGCTGTGCGCGAAGCATGTTGGGTATATACACTTTGAAACAAAGTGCCAAGGTTGTAGTAATACATATGAATCTTTATTTAGAAAAAAGAATTGTTGAAAGTGTGATAGGAGATCCGTCAAGAGAGACTATGCCACTAAAACGTAAGACTTGGCTATCTTTCTTAAAGATAATACTGTCTTCATAACTGAATGCGACTTGACCTTCATCAAATTGATCAAGAATATGTAGCAAATAAGGATTTTCCATAATTTCTGCATGAAAAACCTTATATGTATGCCCTTGACACACAAATGAACAGCCAATTTTTTTATTATTATAAGCTTTAATCTTACGAATAATTTGCTCATTATCCTCATTAAAACTAATCACCATATCAGCATTATTTCTACGATATTCGATAAGATTATCTTGACTTATTTGTTTTCTTTGTGGTTGAAAATCACGCTTCAGAGCCTCTTCAAAGGCTTCTTGTTCTGCATAAAAACTTAATTGATAGAGTGTTGTCACATCAAGATCTTTGGTATTTTTAATTTTAACTTGCGCGATAATATCGCCTGTATCTACACCTTGATCGATGATGTGACAGGTAGCTCCTGAGTCGCGGCCAAATAAGATGGCGCCAATAACAGGATCATAGCCGCGTAAATCTGGGAGGAGCGAGGGATGAATATTTATATAAATTGCTTTTTGAAGATCATTTAAAGGAAGAATATAGGGGCAGCCATTAGAGACAAAGACATCAAAGGTGTGGGCTTTGATAAACTCAAGAACCTGTGTTTTATTTTCTAGGCGTTTTAAAAGTTTTGGCTCAATATTGAGCTTTTTAGATTTGAGATCATTTTCCAGATGGGAGTTGGCCACATAGCCTATGGCTGCAAAGTGCAAGCCCTTTTCCAGCATCTTTTGCAAGACAAAACGCCTGTTGCCAACAAAAAGATAAGTGCGCATTAAAAGCTTAAGCCCCCGTTGACATCAAAAATTACCCCATTACAAAAATCATTGGCAATCAGGGCACTCACAGCTTGCGCCACATCTTCTGGGGCGCCGAGACTGCGCAGGGGCGTATTATTTATGATGTGTTTAATTTGAGACTCTTGTAAGGCCATATGAGTTGATGGCGTATCAATAAAACCTGGCGCGACAGCATTACAGCGTATGCCAAGCATGCCAAGTTCTTTGGCCCAGGTGATTGTCATGGCATTGACGCCCGCTTTTGCGGCAGCATAAGCTGTTTGGCCCGCATTGCCTCTAGCACTGATTGAACTAATATTGATGATGCAGCCACGGGTACGTTTTTTAATCATCCATTCGACCACTGCAGCAGTCACAATGAACACGGAGTCAAGATTAATCATGACATCGTGCCGAAATTTTTCATATGAGAGCATCATCTTGTCAGGGGATAAGATATTGGCAAAGGGCGCACTCACAATACTGCCCGCACAGTTGACCAAAATATCAATATGCCCATGGGTTTGGATGAGCTCTGCTACGGCTTTTTTCGTATCATCAGGCTTTGTGACATCAAATGCTGTGCTTGCAAAATGGGGAGGTAGAGCTGCTAAAGTATCTTTATTAATATCAGCTACAATGACTTTAACCCCACGACTATGAAGATCGTCACAAATATAGCGGCCTAAATTGCCACAGCCACCTGTAACAAGGGCAATTGCGCCATCAATTTTCAAGGGAGACTCCTTTTTCTTTGAGCACGCGCACAATGTCTTTGACCGATTGTAAAGCGACAATATCTTGGATCTCTAAACTAATGGCATAGGCTTTTTCTAAAGAGATAATGAGATCCATTTGCTTTAAGGAATCCCAGCTGTCAACATCTTCCCTGGTTGTATCTAAGCTAAGCGCACTTTCGCGAATCCCAAAGATATCGGCAAGGAGCTTCTGTAATTTGGCATCCATGGCTTACACTCCAAAATATTTGGCATATTCTTCGGCACTGCAGCGAAAGGGCTCGCCTGATCTAGCCAGATGCACCATATTGGGTTTGGTGGAGCGCGTCATAAAGGCGCTACCCCCGACAATATTATGGGCACCAATTTCAACCTTGTTAGAGATGGTGGCATTAACCCCAAGGAAGGAAGCCTGACCAACCCTGGCCATGCCGGCAACCACACAACCTGCTGCAAGCCAGCAATGATCTTCAATAACGGCATCGTGAGCTACAACCACATTGCCAAAGAGAAAACAATCGCGGCCAATGCTGGCGTTGGGTTCAACTAATGCACCAGGCAGCAATATGGAACCTTCGCCAATTGGTTTATCTGATAAAATTGTGCTCTTTGGATGAATATAGGTATGGAAATGGTAGCCTAAGTCTTTAAGGCGCTCAAAAAGGCTTTGCCTAACTTGATTTACTTGGGCATAGCCAACTGCCATGATTAGCTCAACCTTATCTTTTGGAAAGTGCTGCTGAATCTCTGAGAGCTTAAAACTTTTTACATCTTTAAAGACTGCATTACTCACAAAGTCATCATCAACAACACAACCCTCAACTTGATAGCGTGTATCATGTAATAAGTAACCATACATGATCCTGGCAGTAATACCATTGCCAGCTAGAAGAATTTTTTGCATAGTGTTTTTCTTTATATGTTAGTTTTGCTCTAATACTGCTAAACCACAGCCAGTTTTGCCATAGTTATTGCCATTATACAACATATATAATCGATCATTATGTTTAAACAAATAAGGATAGCAAATCATTTCACTATCCCACCCTGTTTCTGATACATCAAATGAACTCATTGCTTCATCTTTCCTGATCCAGTGAATACCATCTTCTGATTCTGCATAACCTATGCGATATGTGTCTATGTGTTTTTGCCCTCTATATGAATACCACATTTTATAATGATTAGGTTCATCTTTGATTACTCTAGGTGTTGATATTGCATATTCATATTCATTTTTAAAATCTATGACAGGTCCATCTAATTTATTCCAATTAATACCATCTAATGATTCTGCATAATGAATATTATAGTAGTGCTTTGGCTTACCGTTTTCAATTTTCCACTCAATACAGGATAAATACCATGTTTTAAAAATGTTATTATCATAAATAACATCATTGACTGCAACAAATTGGTAGTCAATGCGATCTCTATCAAGCACAGCACCTTTAAAAAGCTTGACAAAGGTTTTGCCACCATCAAAGCTTTCAGCAAGCCCTACAGCGCAAGTAAAGGGAATTTTTACATGAATATTCCAGCCGCAGTAATACAATAATTTACGACCATTTACATTTACTATACAACAGGGATTTATACCATTATCGTCAAAAGCACCTAAAGTTTCGCCAAAATCAAGAATTGGATCTCTATCAATATCTGTGATAGTATATGTTGACATATTAAGATAGGCACGAAAAATACGTTCGCGATTTGTGCAATCTCTGGCACCAAAATATAAGGCAAACATATCACCATAGAGATGATCAACTATTGGGATGCGTGCATATTCTTGGATATAATCAGATAACTTATGAGGAGCAAAAATACAGCCAAGCTTTTTCCATTGCATTGAAAAGTACCTTTCAAAGATTAACTATCAATCATTTATGGCAAAGTATCTGTTTGACAATTGTATATGGCCTCTGTTTAACTTCGATAAAAATTTTCGCAAGATAGAGACCAATGATGCCAAGGATTGCTGTGACTATGCCAAAACCAAAGGTCATTACTGCCATTAAACTTGTCCAACCGTCTAAAATTGTACCAATAATTAATTTTTGGATTATAACATAACTTAAAAAGAAAAATGAAATTGTTGTGATCAAAATACCTAAATAAAATATAGCATAAAGTGGTTTGGTGCTAAAACTTGTAAGGGAGTTGATGGATTGTTCAATTTTCTTGGCAAGCGTATAAGTTGTGCGACCTTTACTTGTTTTTTTACACACAAGTGGACATTGTTGAAAGCCAGTTAAGGCAAGGATGCCAGCTAAAAAGATGTTGCGTTCTTTAAAGTGCAAGAGAGCATCCACAAAACGTCGTGTCATGAGCTTGGCCATGATTTGATTTTCGATGATTTTTACATCTGATAAGCAATTAAAGAGCTTATAAAAGGCTGCACCACTCCATCTTTCAAAGAATTTACCCTTACGTGTTTGTTGCACACCATAAATTACATCAGCCTGGGTTCTTTGTAACTCCTCCCAAAAAGCTATGAGCCACTCAGGCTCTTCTTCTAAATCATCGTCCAAGGCAAACACATATTCACCACTTGCATATTGCAAGCCTGTCATCACAGCTAAATGGTGACCAAAGTTTCTTGAGAGATCAATGACAGTTAGGTGCTGATCCTGGTGAAAGAGAGTTGTGGCAAGCTCTATCGATTGATCAGGCGAGCCATCGTTTACCATAATAATTTCATAATCATCGCCCACAAGCTGCTTCGCCACGTGACTCATGCGTGCATGAAATTCTTCGATTGTCAATACTGAACAATAGAGAGTAGTGACTATTGAGAGTTTCACCTAACAAACCTCATATATTTAGAGCTATTGGGTCCCATGTTAAACAAGAGATCTAAGATACTCACTTGATGCACAAAAGAGCCCCATAGTTGCTTATATTCAGGATAGTTGTCATAGGTAAACCAGTTGAGCTGAATATTTTTTTGTGCAAAGAGTTCTGGTTTAATATAGTCTTTGGCTGCACCACCTGAAATATAGATATCACCGCCTGCTTGGAGACATAAATCAACCAGACGTTCTGTCTTGCCTGAAATCAATTGATAATCCCAAGAATTAGTGATACGTGTTTTGATGCCAAGATATGCACAAATGGCGTCAATAAACGTGCGATTTAAGGTTGAGAGGAGGGGTGAGGGGTTTTGATAGAGCGGCTCAAGTAAGCTTGCAATTTCTGTAAAATAGGGCGCTTTGGCATAATGCTGGGTTAAGCTTTTAAAATGTTTGCGGGCCCAGTCTGTGCCATCAATTTCAGTTTCCCGGATCTTTTGCAAAAAGTGCCCTTTTACTTTGACAGGGACAGTGAGCCACACAAGCCCTTGGGGCGTTTTTATTTTATTCCTATTGCGCCAATCGCGGCGTGTATACTGCATATCATCATAAATAATAAATTCATCTACGTAAGCTATGAGATCAAAATAGCCTTTCCAGGGTATATAATTGGATTGCAGAATAGCGATTTTTTTCATATGTAGAGAAAAAAGTGACCTATCACATTAATTACAGTGTATTTGCGAAGACGTTCTTGTGCTGCGAAAAGATTGCAGCACAAGTTTTTCTTTTCAGATATAGAGCAAGGAGAGGCTGGATCGCCAAGTGCGAATCCAGCCTCTGCTGTTTATAAGGACGCATTGCCTTGTCAGAGTTTGGTAATCTACACACTAAAATATAAGGAGAGTAAAGATTTAAAATCTACATGCTTATTTTAACTTGCGCGGGCGACCGAGTCTTACAAAACTTGGTGGGCGCAAAACCAAATGGTACGTAAGTCCAAGCAAAGTTTTTGCAGATTTGCGCAAAATGCATAGGCAAGTAGGCTTAAGTTTAGGAAAGAAAAAAGGGTTTGAAAGCATTTAGCTCTCAAACCCTGAATATTTCTGGAGCGGGAAATGGGATTTGAACCCACGGCTTTCAGCTTGGGAAGCTAACACTCTACCCCTGAGTTATTCCCGCCGGATTTTATATCAGTGGAGCGGGAGACGGGATTTGAACCCGCGACTTCAACCTTGGCAAGGTTGCACTCTACCACTGAGTTACTCCCGCGTGATACAATTGCGATATGTTGAAAAAAAACTGGAGGCGACATCCAGATTTGAACTGGAGATCGAGATTTTGCAGACCTCTGCCTTACCACTTGGCTATGTCGCC
>JAFTDU010000084.1 GCA_017454005.1 Desulfovibrionaceae bacterium
CAAGGGTTGTGTGCGCAAGGTCAATTCCGCTCCCTCGGCCAAGGTACCTTCAGCAAAGAGTTCAAAACATGAAGTCAGGGTTTGGGGTTCAACGCAAGAAAACAAACCAAGATCACAAATAATCTCGCGTACACGGCAAATTTTTTGGAAGGGCTCAGCCCTGGCATTTGCATCCTGCACGGTAGATAGTACTAATTGTAACAAACCTTGAACTAAACTTGCTTCATGCATAGTAACTCTAGCCGTATCGCTTCATTGTTAGCGCTCAGTGCATGACACACAGGGGTCAATGCTATTGAGCACAAGAGCAACTTCAGCGATTTGACAACCCCGCATCATCACTCCCAAAGCCTTCCAATTCATATAAGAAGGCACACGCCACTTTAACCTGGCCGGTGTATCAGAACCGTTCGTCCGGATATAGTAGGCGACTTCACCGCGGGGTGCTTCGGTATGGGCAAAAGCTTCCGTAACGGGGATTTGTACCATGGGAGCACGTACAGGCCCGTGAGGCATGCGTTCGCAACATTGTCTGATCAGTTTCATTGATTCAAACAATTCGCGGATACGCACCATCGTTCTTGAATGCACGCAGCAGCCATCTTCCACAATCATATCAAATTCAAGATTAGGATAGGCAGCATAAGGTGAATCAAAACGCACATCACGCCGTAAACCTGAACCACGGGCCACAGGGCCACAAACACCTAAAGCTTCAGCATCTTCAGGCGGCAAGAGACCCAAACCTTTAGTTCTTGTGAGCATGATGTGATTATTCTCAAAAATATCACGCAGCTCTTCTAGTTGAGGCTCAATGACATCAAGTTGTTTCAAAATATATTCAATTAACTCATCATCAACATCAGACTTGACACCACCGATGCAGTTAGTAGCTAGATTCATGCGGTTGCCATAGACGGTTTCTTTGACATCCTGCATGATTTCTCTAACTTCCATCACATGCATAAACAGAGATTTAAAGCCAGCGATATGGGCTTGAATGGCTGTATTAAAGAGATGGGACGCAATGCGTTTAATCTCTTCAGCCATAACCCGTAAATATTTGGCTCTCTCAGGAATTTCGAGATTTAAAGCGTTCTCAACAACATTACAATAGGTGAAAGAGTGACTATTGGAACATAAGGAGCAGACCCGTTCCGTTAAAGTCACATTCTTCACCAAATTGCGTTGCATGGCCAAGCGCTCCATCCCACGGTGGACATGGCCTGAGGTCAGCTCAACATTTTTAATGTTTTCGCCTTCAACGGTCAGATTGAAATAGACCGGCTCCTCAAGTGCCACATGCACTGGCCCTAGGGGCATTGTATAGGTAGTGATGCTCATGCCTGTTGCTCCTTAGAACTGAGAATACGCTCCCAAAGATCCTTGGAACTCGCCCCATTCATCATCACAGACAGAGGAATGGCTGTTGAGAGTTGCCCCGCATCGAGGGTTTCATCCAAGAAGAGACGTTTGGGATTGGGATGATCGGTCACTTTGACCTTATATAACTCCATAATTTCCCGCTCATGCCAATCGGCATTGGCAAAATCAGGGGTAATGGATGGAACAATGGGCCATTCAGCGTTCTGGACCACTGTGAAATTGTAAATGACACCTTCCACTTCAAAGTGGTAGCACAATTCTTTCATCAAGAGATCAGCATCTTTATTTTCGTAAGCTGAAATCATGATGAGGCGTGCCCTAAACGCTTTTAAAAATTTGGCCGCATCTTTGATTTTATTGGGGCTAGCCAAACGGAACCAATGGTAGCTGTTACCATAACGGTCTGCCGAATGCCGAATGTCATCCTCATTGGCACAGAGAGGCGTCAGGTTGTCTATTAATTGGGTATGCCCCTTGATAATCTCCTGCATAGTTTATCCTTTCCTGTGAATGAAGATTCTTAAGATTCCACAGCAGGCTGTTCAGCAGCAGCTGGCAATCCAGCACTGCGCCGTGCATCTTCCAATTGCCGACATGCAGGGCAGAGATGTTGTACATGCTCTAAATCAATGTCGGAATTGTTTACATAGAGTTTTTTCAAAATTTCAGTCGGCACAGGACGAATCTTCTTGCCACATACACTGCAGGGTTCGTATTGAATGCTCTTCTGCTCCACTACATTATACTTATCACGCTCTTCGTGAGCTGAATGCCAATCCTTAACTAAGGTAATGGCATGTACGGGGCAGAATTGTTTACAAGAAGCACAGCGGCAACAAGCATTATGCCATATGGTAATGGTGTGTCCTTCTTCGGTATGCTGAATATTTATGGCGCCAGCTACACAGCTATAGACACAAATACCACACCCCATGCACAAGGTTTCATCAACAACGACCTTGCCACGCAAGCGCTCTGGCTCCATCCGGGTGGGTCCCAGAGGAAAGGGATCCGTACTTGGGCCTTCGAGCAAATTGCGAAATAGGACTTTTAAAAAGCCTGCCATCTTATGCCTCCAGACCCAATTTTTGCTTCCAGATCTTCAGTCCCAGGGCCACGGCCTCTAAAATTGCCTGCGGACGAGGTGGACAGCCAGGCACATTGACATCAATAGGAATATATTTGTCGATGGGGCCTGTAATGGAATAGCCCTCGCGGAACACGCCACCAGAAATGGGGCAAATGCCTACAGCAACCGTAACTTTAGGCTCGGGAATTTCATTCCATACACGTAAGACTTGGTCGTGGATACGTGCAGTCAAAGGCCCTGTAATCAACACAATATCAGCATGGCGTGGGCTACCGCAGTACCGACAACCTAAGCGTTCTACGTCATACCGAGGAATTAAAGCGGTGGTAGCTAATTCTACGTCGCAGCCATTGCAAGAACCGGCGTTAATACGGAATAACCAGGGAGAGCGTACCGAGTTCTTTTTGAGCAAATCGTCAAAAGCCATTCTTGCCTCCTTACATCAACCAGACTAGCAATAGGCTGCACAAAGCTAGCATCGTGGGCACTAAAACAAAGAAACGGAAAGCCTGATCGATGCGGTACCGACCTGTAGCTGACTTCACAACGGTCAGCGAAACAAGCATGAGTACAAGACACTTAGCAAGGAACCATAAGAGATTTATTAACCAGAAATCACAAATAGTTCCTGGGAAGAACATGGCTACGCCCAAACCTAAAACTACGAAGGTCTTGAGAGCGGAACCAACATGGAAAAGGGCCAATAAGGGGCCGCCATATTCCAATAAGGGACCTTCCACGACTTCCGTTTCAGCCTCAGGAATATCAAACGGCGCTACGCCCATGGTACCGGGTAAGAAAATCAAGTAGGCTAAGAAGGCGGGAATCATCACGGGATTGAAGCCCAAGGATCCATTGGCTTCTTGCCATTCGACGATCTTTAACAAAGAAAATTCAGCACCCCAGTCACCACCATTAAGAGACTTACCTACTAACATAGCAGTAGCTAAGAGAATCATTAATAGAGGTGTTTCATAGGCAAGCATGATGATCATCTCACGCGAAAAACCTACGGCACCAAAAGGTGAACTGGATGCAGAACCACCCATCATCATAGCTATAGCCGGAATGGGTAAGAGATAGAACAACACAAGCAGGTCGCCCATGTTGTAAAGTCCATCAAAAACCCCAGGCACAGGAATAAACGCTGCACACACGGCCATACCGGCAAAGCCAACAACTGGCGCGAGTAAAAACGCTTCTTTGCAGGCAGTTTTAGGAATCAAGGTTTCTTTGGTTAAGAGTTTCGCTGTATCCAACCAAGGTTGGACTAATGGAGGCCCTACACGGCGCTGCAGTCTGGCCTCTACGCGGCGGTCAAGGCCTTTAAAGAAAAAGCCGATCACCAGAGCAAAGATGCCTCCGGGAAAGATAAGCATATGTAAAATGCCGAGCAACGTATCCATTAACGCACCTCCCGAGACACTAAGGAGAGCCCAAGATTCTTCAGGGCGCCAAAGACACTGGAGGGATCCATGCGGCTCGTGGCCTGACTGACGGGCACACCGCAAGTGTAAACGTCAATTTCCCGCAGATGGGTAAAGCGCTTGACAAAGTAACGGCCAGCAAAGAAAGCAATGGCCATCATAATAAACATGCCTGTGGCATTCCATGTACCAGGACCTGACAAGACACCAGATAAACCGATATCTAAAGTCTGTGCACCATATTCACCGAGGATCGTATTAATGGGCGCTAAGGCTAAGCCTGGGAAGATACCAGTAATGATACAGCCGAGGCCTAAAATACCCATGGGTATACGCATAACCCGTGGTGCTTCATGCACATCGTCCAAATCAGTGGCGGGTTGACCCAAGAAAGCTGCATGCATGAACTTGGCAATGTAGGCCAAGGTCAAGACACTACCAAATAATGACAGGAGAGCTAAGAAAGGTTGCCCTGCTTGCATTAAGGCATGGTAGATTAACCACTTGGAAGAGAAGCCACTTGTTGGCGGCACACCTACAACAGAGAGACCAGCAATAGCAAACATAGCTAAGGTAAAGGGCATCTTACGACCAATACCACCTAATTGTTCCAAGGTCTCACGGTGTGTGGTGAACATGACTGCACCACAGATCAAGAAGAGCAGGTCTTTGAAGAAGATGTGGTTGACGATATGTAACATTCCACCTGCATAGCCTAAGGCAGTACCTGCACCTACGGCTAAGACCATGTAGCCTAATTGGCTCACTGTGGAATAGATAAACATCAATTTGAGACCATTGGTCATCATAGCCTTTACAGCAGCCATGATAATAGTAATGGCACCAATCCACATAACAATAATATTCAGCACATCACGCTCAGTGGTATTCAACATGCCAGCCAGCACGAAACCACCACCAAGTAACATGAAGAGCTTAATCAGACCAAATAAAGCACTCTTAAGTAAAACAGAGGAGATGAAACCCGACACAGGCGTAGGTGCCACAGCTGGGTGCATCTGCCAATCAATACGGAAGGGCAATTGGGCAGCCTTCATCACAAAGCCAATGGCTAAGAGGGCCATACCCACAAAGGCACCATGGCTAACATTGGGCAAGGCACCTTGGGTTAAGACGGATAGATTGAAAGGTGTGAAGGGTCCAATTACGCAGACAGCTACAAAGAGGAAGCCTGCGCCAGCCATATTGAACATGAAATATTTGAAAGCCTCCCGCATGGAGAGGTTGTCACCTTCATGAGCTAAGGCCATGTATAAACACCAAGAACTCATGATTTCCCAGAAGAGGAAGAAGCTTAAGAGATACTGGCTAGCTGCCATACCCACTAAGCCACCGCACATGCAGGTAAAGGCCGCAAAGAAGCGCCATTGGGTGTGGGAGTGTTCCATGTAACCAATAGCATAGGCCATATTCACGGCACCAATGATCGGCACAAGGAGGGCAAAGCAGTAGGAGAGCATATCTAAATCGCGCCCAAAGATAAGCACAAGCAGAGCTGTAAGTAAGAGGACACCTACACTTGCCTGGCCAGCCTTGACACGATTGTTCGCGAAGAAAGCAGGTAAGAGCGCACCAAATACTGGGACAATAACATAAATGGGCCATGGTACACTGATGCAATCCATGATGGTCTTATCAACAGGTACTGCACCAAAGCACATATTAGCCACATTAGAGACTAAGTACATGGGGGCTTGGGGCACTAAAGCCATTAAGAGACTTAAGACTGCCAAGACACCCATGGCAATACGCATGGTGAAAGGAGCTTCAGCTACATGCGGCATGTCGGCAGGACGCTTTTCAAAGACAATCGTCTTTAAAATACGTGTATAGTAAATAGCACCCACTAAGGAACCGACAAAGATTAAGACAGCGAGACCCATGTGCCCAGAATCAATGGCAGCTTGGATCATTAATAATTTGCTATAAAAGGCGCCAAATGGTGGCAAACCCATGATGCTGACTAAACCAACGGCCATAAAGCCAGCAGTCCAAGGCATGTTCTGCCCAATACCACGTAAATCTGCTAACTTACGACTTCCAGCCCGCAGAATTAAAGCACCTGCGCCCAAGAAGAGTAAGTCCTTCATGATGGCGTGATTGAGCATGTGCCAAAGGGCACCGGTTGTCGCAAGCCATGTGCCTAAGCCTAAGACCAAGGCGATTTCACCCACTTGACCTAAGGTCGAGTAGGCTAACATGCGTTTAATGTCTTGCTGCAACAAAGCCATGATTTCGCCATAGATTAAGGTGGCGACACCCATGGCGCAGAGGCCTGTGCCAAACCAACTCATGCCGAGCAAACCACCAAACTTGGCACTTGCTGTACCGGCACCCAACATGACAACACTGATTAACCCAAAAAAGCCCATCTTGGTGATGATACCAGAGAGGGGACCTGAAACTGACGACGGGGCGGCAGGGTGAGCATCAGGGAGCCAGGAATGCAGAGGCACGAGACCGGCTTTAACACCAAAACCAACCAAGCATAAAAAGGCCGCAAATTTAAAGATGCCAGGTGATTGGGCCAAATTGACCATGTCACCAGAGAATTGCCCAAGGATATGCAGGCCAGGCAACATGAATAAAGCTCCACCTGCACACATGACATAATATTTGAGACCCGCTTCAAAAGCTGTAGGCTTGAGTTCATGTACTACTAAGAAGTAAGAGGCAAAGGTCATTAACTCCCAGTAGCCATACATGGCACTGGCTTCACTGGCGGACACGATGCCGGCGAGTGAGGCAAATGTCAAAAGTAAGAAGAACCAATACCAGCCTTTGCGTTCACGAATGTAACTCAAAGAGTACAGGCTAACTACTAAAGCGATAACAGTCACCATGACCAAGAAGAGTTGTGCTAAAGCCTGGGCAGGCCAGATTAACACAGCAAGCAAGGCCAAGACGGAAGTTAATACACCTAAGTAGGCGGCGTAAGAGAACCTAAATAAATAGGCAATACCTGTGACAAAGGCACCTATGTAGTAAATACAGTAGGCTGAATGCGTACAGGCAGCTTCGCTAACGAGACCCATGGGCGCAATGGATTCGGTCAAAGACACCCGGAAAATGCCAAAGAGGGCCACAATCACTGCGAAAATAACAGCCGCAATGCTGATGTCCTGATTAAAGGGCACAACCGCTGTTTCGCTCTTGGTATTGGGCTCAAGCCACACCTGGCGAATAGCGTCCACATGCAGCCAAATAAATACGGTCGTCGCAGCAGCCATCAATAAAATCGGGCCAAACCCAAAGGTGCCTGTGCTATCAAGCACACCATCCACGATGAAGGCCCTAGCTTCTGGAAGCAGGAAAGGAGAGCCACCCACCGCTGCGAGCATGCCGAAAGCATACAGCGCACCTGAATATGGTTTGATACGACCGCAGCCCCGCAGCTGAGAAAAGTCCTTTTTCTCGCTCATGGGTGTAAGAGCCTGAAGACCAAACCACGCCAACAAACGACTTGCGACCTGATACATGACAAAAAGCCAAGCACCAGTGGCACCGCAAGCTGTCTGGGAGAAGATGGCCATAATGAGGATGCCGGCATCATGCAACGTGCCCCATAGAATGAGACGACGTGGATCCATACGGTTTTGCACAGCTTTGGCTGTTGCCACAAGCATGAGTAAGCAACCGAATGTAATCAAGAGGCCGGTCAAGGACAAAAATGATGTCATAGACGCCCCGTATTTTATGGAATTTCGCCTTACATTGGTCCAAGGCAGCCCATCCGACCTTGTCAACAGCACGCGAAAGCCCGTTTGACCAATAAGTCCGCTATTGAGACTCAAAATGCATAAGAGCGCAAAAAAGCCTAGGCTTTAAACCTGCCTGGCAGAAGCGCCAAAATAGGTGAAAGCCCGAGCATCGACTACAAAAAAGTTACGCTTAAGTTTAAAGCAGAATGTTTTTTTGTGCAAGATATAGCGTGATTCTCTCAACAAAGTCAAAAAGACAGAACATCGATCCGCGCAAGCTGAGCGAGTGAGTTTGCCGCCCTTGGAGCTGATATTTCTTACAGCATTTAGCGCGTATTTGCGCCTCGTGCACAAAATTATAGTTACTTCTAGATTAACTGTGACAGTATATATGCAATTTGTAGCAAGATGATCTTAGTTCAAGCCTTGAATGAATATTTTTTAAGCAATCTATTATAGCTAATAGAATCAATAGATATTAATTTATAAAACTATGTTCATGATTAAATTATACATATAATTATTTAATCTATATGTATGCTATTTCTTTAATTTGCTAAATCTGTACTCTTTTTGCTTGTAGTTTATGTGATAAATTATATGATTATATATCAATCCTTTTGGATCATGTTGAATGGCAATGAATAATTTTCTTATGATTTACTCTAAGCCAATGTAAAAAATAGATTCTCTAGGAATACTTGTTCTAACCGAAATCAATGCTCACTAGACTTACATATTTGTGTTGAATGTTGAATTAAAAATGTCATACAAACAATCTATAAGTATATCCCAATAAAATTTTCCAACGCATCTTGTATTATGAGTATCATATTAATCTATACGTATGATGATTTACCTAATGTTTGTAGAAACAAATATGTATACCTACAGAATAAAGAATATTCATAACTAGCAGCATTCATAGAGATCTATCTTGATGCAAATTGTGTCTTTCAGGCATCAGATCTTATACATTGCTAAAAGCATTATCAGTACATATGCTGTGTGCATTAATTAACTATCAAATTTTAGAATAATTACGGCTTTTCATATCTGGAAATAATCTAAAGATTACCTGGATAGATTTTTTTATCGTGCGCACATCTCACCACATTGCTAATCCTGCTAAATGTAAGATCATCTAGCAAATTATAAGGCAAAAAGTCGTAACTTGGTCTGGCATAAGCCTCTTAGCAAAAGGCCTATGTCTCATTAGCAGAGTTACGCGATCCACTAATATTTAATCAATTGAGTCTCATCAATATCAAAATTATTTTCTTGACGTAAAGAGAGAACATTCTCTTCATCACTTGTGATAATCAGTGCATAGTCAATTATTTTCTAAATTAAGTACTATCTTATTCTTAACCCTGTAATAATATTTTGATAGCAATCTTTATAAAATAAGAAGAGGCCGGATATCTACCGACCTCTTCTCTCTATTTTTAAGTTGACAGACTAAAACATGCTCGAACAAAAATAAATGATTTTGTACTCACATATAGACTGTCAAACTTACTTATGTGCTTATTTTAAGAATTACTGCTGATATTCTCTGCAGATCGTACAGGTTCTTCGGGATATTTAGCTGCATAGGCTTGAATTAAGTCAGCGGCACGTCTGGCTAAAGACCCCACTTCTGGTTTTGAGATTTGCCCATCAGCGCCAACACTTTCACCCCTATGTCGCAATTTTTCAGTAACTAAGGATGAAAAGATTAATACTGGTAAGCGTTTAAGTAAATTATCGTTTTTGACCCTACTTGTTAAATTTAAGCCATCCATAACAGGCATTTCAATATCTGTAACCACAACTTGCACAAATTCACTTAAACGATGTTGGCCTTCTTCCACATGTTTCTTACATTGCAGTAAATAATCCCAGGCCTCTTTACCATTAGTTGTAACGACGACTTTAAAACCATCTTTGTCAAGCAAATCGCGCTGCATACCACGAATTAGAGGCGAATCATCAGCAATTAAGGCCTTATAACCTAAATTGACATTCCAATCAGCCCCAAGATCACCAAGACGCAAGGCGAGATTGGGATTCAAATTGGTCACAATCTTTTCAAGATCCAGCAAAAACACAATCCGATCATCTAATTTCACAACACCCACAATAGTATCGCTCGACACACTCGACACATATTGATTGGGTGGTTCCACCTCTTCCCAACTGATACGGTGAATACGATTCACGCCTGAGACCATGAAGGCTGTGTTGACATTATTAAATTCGGTCACAATGGCTTTGCCATCTTGGGCTGTTTTGGCGGGCTCCTTGCCCAACCACATTCCCAAATCCACCAAGGGCACGATGCGGTCGCGTAAATTAAAGGCACCACGCACACTAGGACTCTGTAATTCGGGCAATTCTGTGACGCGGGGCATGCGAATAATCTCTGTCACCTTGGCCACATTGACGCCATAGTAGCCCCGATAAAAGTCTTTCGTCACGTTTTGCTGGTCAGGAACTAAGAGCTTTGGGTTGGTTTTGCTATCGCCAAGCAGATTGGCATTGCCAGCCGATGCGTCGTCCTGCAAAGCTTCATCCAAATAGAATTCTACAATTTCTAATTCATTGGTGCCAGCTTCTAACAGAATATTGGTGATGGCAGTTTGTGACATAGGATCTATCTTTAAATAATATGTTAGAATTAAGAAGAAAGTTATACGCTTCAATATTGAACCATAAACAGAAAATTAACCCATACAGCAAAAAATCTAAAAGGAGCAATCTAGCAATAAATTTATCTTAATATTTTTTCTTTAGTTTAGTACTTTGTCTACCATAGCACTTACCATATACTATTCGCACACATATACAACATAATGTTCAAAACAATAAATCATAATATAGTTTGGTAGAGAAAGAATATACAAATCGTAAATTATAATGTAAGTATAATAAGTTTCATATTTTTATAAAACTTCAATCTATAAAATTTAGTATACGAAATTATACGCAATATTATAAATTTTGGAATAGTGTTATATACTCACTGCATGTCATAAAATACTTTATGTAAATATTTCATATAGCATTTTCTACAATACAAACTTGATGAATATATTTTATTGTTCAAAATTCTTATAAAAATAAAAAAGTTTATATATCGATTTGCCTAAGAATAAGTTATTGCTGAGTATAGGATAGATTGTTTATAAAAATGTTTAGTAATATGTCTAATTTATACTAAAAATTGGTACATATCCGTTTTCAATTGCAAAATCAGAAGATACATTTGAGATTTTTAGTTCAGCTGACTTTCCCGATAGAATTTCTTTGTTCAATTTCCACCCTGTTAATCCTGCAAATGGTACTTTATCAACATATACAGCATTTGGATAAATTATTACATTTTTTCCTAAATCATTAACAACACGAATAACTGCTAACAATTTAAAGTCATCTGATTGTTTTATAAATTTACGTATTTTTTCCGATACAAGAAAATACACATTATCTTTATTCTTTAATACTGAAATCCCTTTAGTATTTGAAATATTGCCATCAAAAGTTCCAACTGTCATAGGTACATTATAGGATGCAAATGTATCCATGTTTTCATTTTTACATTCTAAAAATTCTGATTCATCAAATAGTTTATTTATTGTATCATTTGCTTTTAATAAATCTGTTGATGGACTGTTGTTATCATCATGAGGATGACATGATGTAATTTCCACTTTTATAATCGAATCTATTTTTGTCTCAGCACCAGAAAGCTGAGATAATTTTATTCTAGAATGACTTTCTAATTTACAGCCCATAAGAGAGATATTTAAAATAAATAGCAAAAAAAACAATAAAAATTTTTTTATAATATTTCCTTTGAAATAATTTTCTAAACATTTTGAGTACGGCATGTTCCTTATACACCAGTATGCATGAGTTTAACAATCTAAATAATGATCATAAGTATAATGAGATCCAACATAACCTATATTTTTATGCTTAGTCTTAGATATCATTGATTAATTTATAACAGCTAGATTCATATTTTCACATTCTACAATGCATTTTTCTCATTAATATCTAATTTATTAATTATATAAAGAGACTATGATAGTAATCAACAATCTTTCTTTATCAATTTACATTAGAAATAATTAGCATTCACACAATGTAATATTTGTGTGAAGAGGCAAAGCACATGAGAAAAACTGGTGGACAATCAGACAACAAAAACAAACCTAATATCGCACAGACTGAAAGGACTATACAAATTTCTAAGAAATGCTATAACTTCTGCGCTAAAATAAAATTCACGTTATATTGTAAGCAAATAGTCCTACAGCTTAAGGCTGCAACCTTTTTGCTAATTTCACAACGCAGCTAAAAATTGTTCTGTTTGATCAATGAGGTTTTTCGGCGTAGATGCGCCTGCCGTTAGGCCTACGCACTTTTTATTTACAAATTTTTGGGCATCAAGTTCGCAAGCTGTTTCCACCAAAATGGTTTCAATGCCAGCTAGCGCTGCCACATCGGCCAAGCGTCTGGTATTGCCACTCTGTCTGCCGCCAACAACGACCATGATATCTACTTTTCCTGCAATGGTACGCGCTTCAGCTTGTCGCTCCCTGGTTGCGTCACAGATGGTTGAGAGCACGTTGAGGTTTGGATAAATTTTTGCAGCCTGCTCGCGCAAAAGATCAAAAGCTTCGCGATCTTGGGTTGTCTGCGAGGCTAAAATGACCCTGCTTGTGGGACTGATCTCTAAATCTTCGAGGCGGTCTTCTTGGGTGATCACAAAGGCTTCACCTTGGGCATAAGAGATGAGACCCCGCACTTCGGGATGATCAGCCTCCCCAAAGAGCAATAATATGGATCCATCTTGGGTAGCATGACTTATGGCTAGTTGCGCCTTTTTGACCTTGGGGCAGGTAGCATCGATAACTCTAGCACCACTCGCCCGTAAATTGGCCTCCATTTGCTTAGGAATGCCATGGGCTCTAATGACTACGCAATCACTCTCTTGTAATTGATCTTTGCTACTATAGCACAATACGCCTTTGGCTTCATACTCGGCTAGTACTTGGGGATTATGAATTAAAGGCCCCAAGGTATAGATGCGCTCATTATCATAAGCTTCGCTGATAGCTGAATCAAGTTTCTTTAAAGCCAAACTCACACCCATGCAAAAGCCAGCTGTTTTGGCCCGCACAACCTGCATGATCATTCTCCAACAAACAGAGGATAAGCTAAAAGTCTATGGCTCACATGATGCTTCTTGGACAATATATTGGTCAAGAAAAGTTTGCAAAAGCACCTCAATCTTTATTGCGCACAACAATTTCAGCCAAAGCATTCACACAAGCTGCAGCTAAAGGTGAGCCCCCACGTGTGCCAAGCAGAGTAAAATTGGTATATGAAGAATTATACAACAATTTTTTGGCTGGGCTGGCATTTACAAAGCCCACAGGCATCCCAATAATTAAGGCTGGGGGAGTTAAACCCAGCTCAAGGACATCTAAAAGGGCAAGGAGGGCTGTAGGCGCATTGCCAATGGCAACAATCTGCCCGCTTAACTTCTCCCCAAGCATTTCTATGCCAGCACGCGCCCGTGTGCAGCTATTGTTTGCTGCATAAGCTGCAACACCAGGAAGATCCATAAGAGCCACGATCTTACAGTTTAGCGCGTTAAAATGTTTAGGGGTTAAGCCACAAGCAACCATGCGCGTATCTGTATAGATTGTGCATCCTGCCTCTAAAGCCTTGAGCCCTTTTGTAAGACCTGCCTCACTTAATTTAAGCCCATCTAAGATACCTAGGTCACCTGTTGTATGGATGCATCGCCTCGCAACTTCCCATAAGAGACCTGTATAGGGTCTCTTAGATCCTAGCTGCTCCTCAATTATGGCAAAGGATCTCTCCTCAATGGCATTAGGTGTGGTGTAGGGTTCCAGATACACGACTCTACATCCTCCCATGCATCAGGTTCGCTAAACCTTGCCAAAACTTTTGTCCACCTTGACAGGTTAAATGCACAAAACTGCCCGCGATATTTTGCGATACAGATCCCCTTTGACCTTGACTTTGCCCATCTTTATCATACACATGCCATAAAGGTTGATACTCTGCCTCAAGACTATAATAATGAAATTCATGCCCACGTAAAGGCGTATCGATATTTTCTACAAAGGGTGTCGCAAGGGTTAATTCCCTATAGCCTAGGGCCTGCCGTTTAGGAGATTTTCGCACACACCCATGCAGAAGATCTGCCATGGGCCACTTACTGCCATCTCCAAGCTCTAAAGTTGTAAAGAGATAAGAGTAACCTCCACCCTCGGCATAAATTAAGATCCCCTTTTCTTTCAAAGCCATTAAGGCCGCACGCATCTGCCAATTTTGCGATAACTCTTTGGCATAGAGTTCTGGAAAGCCGCCTGGTAGATAGATGCCAGCACATTCTGGGATCTTCTGATCATTGAGAGGTGAAAAATAGACAATCTCAAGCCCAAGTTCGCTAAGATAGCTTGGGATATCGGCATAGCAGAGGTAAAAGGCAGCATCAAAGGCTATGGCTAGAGTTTTTTTTGCGCATTTATGATTTACGCCAAAAAAACTAGTGTCTTTTTCTTGTTTATGATGTTCTTTTGGTTGTAGGTTAAGCCTATTTAAAAGGGCATCAACTTGGCAATTGGCCTTAAACCACGGCACAAGGCGATTAGATGAAAGTTCATCTGCATTAATTTCAAAGCTTGCTAAACCAAGTGTGCCAAATTGCAATTTGGGGGCAGAGCTTTTTGGCAAGCAGCCTAAAAGAGGTACAGAAAGAGTTGCTAGCGCTTTATGTAAGAGATGGGCATGTAGACTACTGCCAACATGGGTCAAAAGAATACCTGCAAAGTTTAAAGAATATTTTTCCCCAAGACTTAGATAGCCCAAAGCCTTAGCCAAAATCGAATCACTTAGGCCGTGGGCATCTAGGAGGAGCAAGACCTGCGCCTTAAAGAGACTTGCAACTGCGGCTGTACTTGATGGGCCACCATCAAAGAGCCCCATCACGCCTTCAATTAAAATGATGTCAGGCTTAAGATCCTTTAAGCGCTGCCAAAGATTTTGCACACCACTTACGCCATCAAGCCACAGATCTAAATTGGCGCAGGGCAAGCCACTAAGCTTTGCTAAATAAGTCGCATCAATAAAATCAGGACCTACTTTTGCACAGGCCACCTTGAAACCACAGGATCGCAATGTGGCTAAAAGTGCTAAGGTCGTGGTGGTCTTGCCAACGCCACTACATTCAGCGCCAATGACAAGGGTTGGTGCTTGCAACACTAGCTCCCAACACGTGAGCGCAAGGCTTCAGCTATGACAGCTGCATCCTGCTCCACTCTAGCTGTCACTTGCAACTCATTGGGGCACGGTGTGCACACAAAGCCCTCTGTTCTTAACTCAAGAAAGCCTGCAGCAACGATCTTGCCATAGGGCAACTGTTCCCGCATATCGGCATGATCAACGCGTCTTGGAAAGATAAAGGGCACTTCTTGACCTGAAAAATCTTCCACAATGAGATATTTCACATCGGATCCTTAAAACAAAGCTAAACGTATAGGGAAGTGACTTAAGCCCCAAGTAATCACAACTTCACAATTACTTGGGACTTTTGTTTTGCTGGGATCTCACCCACTTGCGATACTGTTCCACCGCCCGATTGTGCTCTTCCAGTTTCACTGAAAACACATGTCCCCCACTGCCACTTGCCACAAAATAGAGAAACTTATGCTCTTCTGGTCGCAAGGCAGCCGCTAGGGCTGAACGCCCAAAAGAACAGATGGGCCCTGGAGGGAGACCTGGACGCTGGTAAGTATTATAGGGATTATTCACATCTTCAAGATGTCTATGGCGCAGTTTTCCTTGGAATGAGGGCCCTAAGCCATAGATAACGGTTGGATCAGCCTGCAACAGCATATTGCGCTGCAAGCGGTTAGTATAGACGCCTGCTACCCTTGGGCGTTCTTCTAAAAGACCTGTCTCTTTTTCAACAATGGAGGCCAAAATCACTAAGGTGCGCAACTTTTCATGTTCTGGCTTTTTGCCTTGGGGCCAGAGTGTGCTTGCCATATGCCAAAAATTATCCACCAAGCGCCCTGCGACATTCCAAGCTTGTTTATAGGCCTCACTTTGCTCATTTTTAATTGTAGCTGCAGTCTCTTTGGGAACATTATTCTTTATAGATGCAGGCGAAGTTTTAAGAGCTGTGGGCTCTTCTTGCACAGGATCAGGCTGTTTTAAGAGATAGGTATCTGGCATTAAAAAGCCTTCAGCATTGGCAAAAGGGATGCCATGATGGCGCAAGAAGCTTGGATCTTGCACCACTTGCAAAAAGACATTCTCATCCACAAAGCCCTTAGTGCTTAAAAGATGCGCTGTTTGCCACATGCTAAGCCCTTCAGGCACGGTCACCCGATATAAGACAGGACGCCCATAGACTAAGGTATCTAGGATTTTTAAAGGCAGCCACCCCGTATTTAAGGCAAATCTGCCAGCTTTAAGCTTTTGATCCACCTGCATATAGCGGGCTAAGAGCCTAAAATATTGGGCATTGCTTATGAGATGCGCCTCTTCTAAGCTGCGTGCTACATCCTTAAAGCCCTGGCGCGGCAGAACATCAAAATAGAGATCGCGCCCGTTAGTTTCTGGCGGCACTTGTAAAAAATTATAGGCCTCAAAGGCCACATAGCCACCACAGAATAGCAGACCTAACAATAGGCAGATCGTGATGCGAATAACAACTTGCATGAAGCAACTACCCTTGCAAAGATGCAGCATGATCGGCAAAAGATATAGGTTTGGGTCTTACATCTAAGGCTAGAAAGGATTCTAAAATGCGCACGGCAGCTTGTTGATCTAAGATAGCCTTACGTTTACCAAGCTTCACCCCCGCAGCACATAAGTCAGCCCAGGCCTCCTGGGAACTTAAGGCTTCATTCATAAAATACATAGGCAGCTCTAATCTCCTGAATAAGCGGGTTGAGACATTGCGAATCTGCCGACATATTAAGGTTTCAGGCCCCTCTAAGGGGGTGGGCAAACCTAAGACACAGGCCTCGGCCTGAGCTTCTTTAATCTGCAAAGCTATGGCATCCAAAAGGGCAGATCGCGTAGCATAATCCTTCAAATGTAAGGTACATAAGGGAAAGACTAAGCGTTCACTGGGGTCAGAGATAGCTAAACCTGTCCTACTTAAACCATAATCAATACCGGCATAGCGCATTATAAGCCCATTTTTTGCCTAACTTCCTGCATGGTGACACTTGAAAAGGCACGCGCTTTGGCATTGCCAGCATCTAAAATCTCAGCCACAGCCCCTTTACGGGCTGTCCATTTAGCACGGCGCTCATGTAAGGGTTCCAAGAAGGCGGCTAAATTTTTTAAGAAGATCTTTTTACAGTCAACGCAGCCCATTTGGGCCTTGGTACAGCCATCACAAATCTCAGCCTGTTCTTCTTGACTACTTAAGAGCTCATGGTAGGGATAGAGATTGCATTTTTTAGGATCGCCTGGATCTTGGCGTCTTTTTCTCGATGGCTCAGTCAACATGTTCCGAATTTTGGGTTCAATATTAGCCATATCTTCCGATAAAAAGATCCCATTATTATAACTTTTGCTCATCTTGCGGCCATCAAGGCCAGGACATTTGGCCGCAGGGGTTAAGGCTGCCTGGGGCTCGGGAAATGTAGGCCCATAGAAATTGTTAAAGCGTCTAGCAATTTCTCTTGTCAATTCCATGTGGGGCAATTGATCTTCACCCACAGGCACATATTGGGGCTTATAGAGCAAAATATCTGCAGCCATTAATACAGGATAGCACAAAAAACCTGCATTACCTAAATCTTTATTCGTAATTTGTTGCTGCTGTTCTTTATATGTTGGATTTCTTTCTAACCACGATACAGGTGTGATCATACTTAAGAGTAAGGACAATTCACAATGCTCTGTTAAAGCTGATTGGCGAAAAATCACACATTTATCAGGATCAAGACCTGCAGCAAGCCAATCGCTCACCATGGCTTCGGTATTGGCTAGGAGCATTGAGGGATCAGCGTAATCACTTGTCAGGGCATGCCAATCTGCTACAAAGAAATAAGCTTGAACTTTTTCTTGTAACTCGACATAGTTTTTGAGTACGCCAAAGTAATGTCCTAGATGTAGGGGGCCTGTGGGACGCATCCCTGAAGCCGTACGCTGAGTTTTATCCATGATGAGCCTCTTACAAAATCACATAAGCTTTAAATAGGCCAATAATACATTAGCACTGCCAATGATTAAAGGCGTTAAAATTTTATCTAATACTTTTGTAAATAATAAGACCATTAAAATTAAAAACCCATAACGTTCAAGACGCATATATTGAATGGCTTGCGCTGTTGGTAAAAAGAAGGCTACTACGCGACTGCCATCCAAAGGCGGTATGGGTATAAGATTAAGCCAGGCCAAACATAAATTGATATAGACGCCGGCTTTAAAGGCTTGCAAAACTAACACACAACTGGGGTAGTTATGCCAAAAGGTTGGTGGGATAAAGGTTAAACTTAACCACAAGAGGCCCGCAAAAAATAAGGCCAAAAGAAAATTGGTACATGGGCCTGCTAGTGCCACCAACATCATGCCTTGGCGGGGTTTATGAAAAAATTGTGGCTGCACAGGCACAGGTTTGGCCCAGCCAAAGACAAAGGCCCCTGACAAACTTGTGAGCACAAAAACAAGTAAACCGAAGATGATCGCACACCCTTTTTAAGCCCAAGCCTTAAAGGCAAAGCTTTTACTCTATAAAATCTGCAGAGCTAAAGTTTAAGCTTTGCTACAATTTGTCGCAAGTAAATTTTAGAGGCTAATAAGCTCAAGTGTCGTGTGCCAAAAGACGCAATTCGCCATGGATTTTGGCAAAAGCACTTAAAAAGAAGGTGCAAGATCAAAATGAGTGTTCACGGGAAGACGCAACTCTTCCGCAGTCTTGCCTCACGCAGACCTCTTATGCTTTCACATAAGCGCAGACTATATCTTCACCCGAATACGGGGCAACATTTTTCTTCCGGCCTAAGCTTCCGGCTTTACTCTCCCACGTAGGAGATAGTCGTTGAGGGTGTTCCATAGCTTTTGCCTTAGGAGAGTCCCTGCTAATGACCCATTAGATAGCGTTTAGGAGTAGCTTGCGCCACCTTTCCTTTAACCTTGCGCCATCCATGCAGTTTTTTCTGCTTTCGCACCAGTTGCAGCTTGATGTTTCCACCTACTGTTTAGGTTGCATGGCTTTAGGGCTTCAAAGCATTTAACGTTGCGTTCGCAGCAATTACTCGCTACGAAGGGTAGCTTGTTTACCCACAGGATCAATATGCGGCAGGGGATTTAAGGTGAGCCTGCCAGCTTGCCACGCTGTGGGATCGCCTTGGCGATAAGCGACCCAACCGTGCGCGACCTCATGCAAAATAATTCCTGCCATGGCGGGAACTATGTAAATTAGGAGACGTTGAAGGAAATCTATTTGCTCCATAAGATGCGAGATCTGCTCCTTAAAAAAAAGGTGAAGTATAGTATAGCTTTGATAAATTTAGCTTAGATACAATTTGTGTTAGTGTTGGAACAAGTACACTAAAATTACCATAAAGAATATATGTTAATAAGTGTCTCTAAAATCATGCTTACATGCTATCAAATACTAGAATCATCTTACTTGTCTGCAATATAGTTTAATAGTTTATCTTAACAAATATATAGCTAAACTATTCTCATGTTCCAACATGTTGCCGTAATCTGCATCCTTAAGCTTATCAGCATCCCAGGCATAGATATACTCCTAATTAAACGTATCTTGCTGAAATTTATAAAGAATTGCTCATAATCTTGCAATTTTTATATAGCATAGAGTTTACTCATAAATTGCCAACAAATTTAAGCTTAGATCTTTGCATAGCAGTGAGATACTATGCAAAGATCAAGCATATATTTGAAATAAGGTAAATTTTAGCTATATATTTTTTAAAATCTTAAGAAGAACGGTTTAGATAATGCGTCAGCTCAAAGCTTCTCTTGACTCTTGCAAGCAAGCTCTTGATTAAGCTCAGAGCTACACTGCCAAGTTCTAACAACGTGCAATACACGTGTTTTTAAGTAGTTCAATTGTGCAGATTGCAAGATACGCCATCAATCAATACATCATCTGCAATAAAACATTCTAATATATTAGCCTAAAATGTCGCAAAATATCTAACACGCTATTGAAGTAGTGTTAAACTTTAATTCAAGATACTTATGCTGCACCTGCAATTTAGATTTGAATAATGCGCACATCGCCGCGTGTTTCATTAACCTTTTTTCTAAAGGATTGTCTGCGCTCTTCACCATCTAATAAGCCTGCTAACCATTCTGTTGCATGCAGCACAGGTCGTTTTTCATTAAGATTAATCAAGCATCTGCCAATCCCAATTTTACAAGAGGGACAAGCGACAATGATAGGTCCCGCATAGCCTTTGGCAAATTCTGCGCTTAACGCCAATTGTTTGCGTTCCCTAAGTAAATTATAGATGCCAGGACTTGTGACTGAACCCATGCCTGATTCACCACAGCAGCCTTGATTTAAAAAGACCTCATAGCCTGTAAGATTTGAGAGCTCTTGGACAATCTGCTGCTGCCCTTTAATTAAGTGCACACCAGCCCATTCACAATGGCAGGCCCCGTGATAGAGGCGTGTTTTCTGCTCTTGAGGTTTTGTAAAGAGTTTGGGATCAATATGGCGCAAAATTAATTGCACAACATCCAATTGTTCAAGGCCAGGACAAGTGGCTGCAATATCCATGCGTTCTAAACTGTCACGACAGGTACCACAAGAAGTGACAAGATACTTTAAGGCAAATTTACGGCGCGTAAGCCCCCGCAACATTTGGGCAAGATACTGGCGCGTCTGGGCTAAATTATCATCAAACGCAGTATCCATACCTGCAGAGAGTAAAGGATAGCCACAACATAAATGCTTGGGTGGCACACAGACTGCAATTCCAGCTTTAAGTAATAGATAAATTGCACTCATGCCTATGCGGTCATAAAAAAGGGCACCACCACAGCCAGGAAAATATAAGGCTAGAGGCATATCCTCAGTGGGCTCACTGGGCGCAAAGATGCTTCCCCGCTGCAACTTTAGCGATTCGTAGAGGTTGGTATAGCCCATCTTGGGTCCCTTGCCTGAAAACATGGGACTCTGCATGCGCTTCATCCAAGCGCTCGGCACAAAGCTTAAGAACTTATTCTGCATTTTTTGGCCGAGCGAGGCCAATTTGGCAGCTTTGGGCACACGATTGGCGACGTCATTATGTAGATACTCTAAGACCCGGGCCTTAATGGGATGCCCCCCGGCCCCTTCATGCTCTAATAGTGCCCGCAAGGATAAGGCCACTTCGCCAGAAGGAATCTTCACAGGACAGTTCGCCATGCATCTGCCACAAGCAGTACAATGTTCCACAATATCTCTTAGTGCACGCAATAAACGATCACTAATTTCGCCTGTGACCACTTGGGAATAGTAGACGGCCTCAAGTAGCATGCCTAAGACCATGTTTTTATTGCGTGGATGATAGAGCATGGAACGCTCTGGATAGCTCATGGCGCAGACCTGCTTACATTTACCACACCGGGTGCAGGTTTGAATCTTCGTCAACAGCCCAATCAAAGTTTCTTTATCTGGGAGACCACTTTCATGAATATCTCTCAAAAGGTGATTAAAAGAAAAGGTAAAGGGCTTAACTGGCAATTCTCTAAAGACAAGTTTGGCAGGATTCATCACATCTCTGGGATCAACCTGTTCCTTAAAGGCGCGTAAAGCATTCATCTTATCTTGCGCCAGAAATGCGATCTTTGTGATGCCAATGCCGTGTTCGCCAGATACTTCGCCACCTATTTCTTGGCAATGGCGCATGACACGGGCTGCAGTCTGTTCAGCATGTTCCAACATCTCAGGATCATTGGAATTGACAGGAATATTGACGTGACAATTGCCATCGCCGGCATGCATGTGACTCGCGACGATAATGCGGCTAGCTTCCATGTAAGCGCTGATCTTGGCGATCTTTTTGGCGAGGTTAGGATATTTCTCCTGCAATTGCTGCAAGAAGCATCTAGCCCCACTTAACATATCGCCATCAGAAATTTCAGCGGAAGATACGCTCCCCTTGGCAATGCGCGTGACGGCTCGAAATTCTTGCTCCACCTCATCATCCTCAATGGGAAATCCAGGTAAGCGCACAATGTCACGCAAGGCTCTGCGATAGGCTTGGGCTGTACATTCAAGATTCAACTGCTCTAAAAAGAGAGCAAAATCAGGGATCTTATCTACGGGAATGACTACGTCTTCATTCAGTTTAAACCCTGACGTACGTTTGGCAATGACTGACAATCTATGGCGATCTTCCCAGAAATGTTCGGCTTCTTTCTCATCACGAGCGACAATGATATCCACATTGTCTTGATGTTCTACAACCTTGACAATATCTTGGACACATTTATCCAGCAATTCAGCATTGTCACCATCCACTTGCAAAATGATGACGGAAATAGGTAAGCCTGTAAAATGTTTGGATTTGGTCTGATATTCAAGGGCTTGCACATATTTAGCATTAAATTCTTCTAGGGCAGAGAGATGTGCATAATCGCCCTCTTCTCTTATTTTATTGCGCAGCTCAACCAGTTCCTTGACAACGCAAGCTGCTGGATGCATGGAATGGCCAAAAAACTCTAAGACCATGACCCGTTTTAAATGGGGTCTTTTATGAATAATAAAGCAGGCTTCAGTAATGATGCCATCGGTACCTTCCTTTTGAATGCCAGGAAGACCGCCTAAGGCTTTATTGGTCACATCTTTGCCAAGGCCAGGCAAGCGAATTTCATCCCCTTTGAGTTTGACCTGCTTGCGTACCCCACCCAATGGATCCTTAATTAAGAAACTAACCGTCTCTTCAGGCAAGATTTTATGTCGCGGATGATTTTCCCGCTCAACCGTAATAATGTCGCCTGTGGGGGTAACCATGCGCCACCACAAGAGATTATCGAGGGTTGTGCCATATTCAAAGGCACTGGGGCCGCCAGCATTTTCAGAAATATTGCCGCCTATAGATGATGCTTGCTTGGATGCAGGATCCACTGAAAAGAGCGCTCCTGCCTTTTGCACCGCATTAATGGCTGCTTGGGTAATGACACCTGCCTGGCAGGTCATGGTCATAGACTCTAGATCAATGGGACCTATATGGGTTAAGCGAGTTAAAGATAAGATCACAGTACGCTTTCTAGCAGGCACAGCGCCACCAGTCATCCCGGAGCCGCCACCTCTAGGAATCAACGCAAACTTTAAGTCATTAGCCAAATGCACAATCTGAGAGACCTGCTCAGTTGTATCAGGAGCTACAACTAACAGGGGCAATTCCATGCGCAAGTCAGTGGCATCGGTTGCTGTTTCAATGAGTGATTGGGCATCAGACAAGATACATTCATGCGGCACGATCTCACTTACAGCCTCAATTAACTTATCGCGAAATTCAGCCTCCGCACTATAGGCCGACCAAAACATGGTGATGCCTTCCTCAATGGCCGTAGCATAATAGTGAGCTAACGAGACCGCTTCGCGTTCAAAATTGGCATCCACACTTTGGCGCACCATGCGCACATCGATGAAGGGGTTATATGCCACTAAAAAGAGCTCTTCAGCGATAGCAATGGCGAGATTTTGCACAGCTTCAGGCCATTCAGAGAAATCATCAATATTGATTTTAAGCATCCTATTCACCACATAATTGGGTGAAATTGAGATATGTGGGCCCTTGCGTATCACAGTTGACTCCTTAACATACAGGCTAACACTACCGCTTGCATACTCTAGATGATCTTCTACGGTAGTAAACCCCAGAATTTTATTGCTCTAAACACAATAATTGTTAGTGGTTATGCTTGAGTAATAAGATTATTGATAGCAAATAAGTAAGAGTTAAAAAAATAATAGATGTATAGATAACTAAACTTGATCTAGACTATAGATTAGAATTCTTTGAATGATAGAAATTGGCTTGAACAATGTTTATATTGTTTTTCCTGAATTACTTATAGTATGCAGAGCACGTTTTCATATGTAATCATCTAAAGAGGCAAATTAAGCTTCTGTACATGTAGATCAAAATAAATTTAAATTTTTCTATATATTAAAAATGATAATGCAAAAATCATCTTGGTTCGATCTAAGCTGCACACATGTTGGGAAGACTTTTTACAATTAAATATGATATATGCTTGTTTTGGAGATGGTTACATGAATTTACATACTAAATTTGGAGTATAGATAATTATGCCAAAGATCAATGATAAATTTATATGTACTAAATTTTAAATATTATAAGTTACTGATGTATTGTTTAAAGAAAAATTATATACAATTTGTCCATATCTCTAATAATTGTATGATATATACTTGTTTTTGAAGCTAATTATCTAAATTTACATACTAAATTTGAAGGAGATCTCAGCATAGTAATGTATATACGCGCTGTACAAAATGTATCATCAATATTTTAACATCTTTTAGCGTCAAATATTTCAAAAACATAAATTAAAATCAGCAAAACATAAGTCTATTTAGACTTGCTAAGTGAAGTCACAATCCCTGAGGTGCTGCAGCCAGCCTCAAGGGGTACCAAATGCACGCTCCCTCCATTGGCTTGCACATATTTTGCGCCTACCACATCTTTAAGGGCATAGTCGCCGCCCTTAACGAGCACATCAGGCTGAACAAGCTTTATTAGTTCAAGGGGTGTATCTTCTTCAAAAATGATCACACAATCAACCCCTTGCATACCGGCCATGACAAGGGCTCTTGCATCTTCACTTTGAATCGGACGCTCTGTACCTTTTAAGCGCTTGACTGACGCATCTGAATTTATGGCCACAATCAAACGATCGCCTTGGCGCACAGCCTCCTGCAAAAGTTTCACATGTCCAGGATGTAATAAGTCAAAACAACCATTTGTAAAGACAATGCGGTCATGATGGTTGCGCCACTCAGAGACCTTCGCCGCTAACTGCGCTTTTGTGACCAATTTGGAGCGCAAAGCCAAGAGACTTGGACTTACACCGTCGCGCTTTTGGCCCAAAATTTCTTGTAATTCTTGAGCGCGGACGGTGCTTGTGCCAACCTTGCCAACAACAATCCCAGCTGCAGCATTTGCAATTCTAGCAGCTTCTATAAAATCTAATTCGGCGACAACACTTGCAAGAAACACAGCAATAACTGTATCGCCAGCGCCAGAGACATCGCAAACCTCGCGGGCTTCGGTCGCAATTTCAGTCACAGTTCCATCGCTTTCAAGAAGCGTCATGCCTTGGGCGCCCCGGGTAAGTAAAATCATTCCAAAATTAAGGGCGGTCATAAGTTGCTGCCCTTGGCGGCAGAGTGCTGCATAATCACTGGGCTCTACCCCAAGCACGCAGGCCAACTCTTTAGTATTTGGCGTCAAACACATGGCACCATTGTAGGCCTTCCAATCATTACCTGTGGGATCAACACATAAAGGGATTTGGTGTGCTTGGCAAAAAGTTATGGCTTGCGCAGCAAGTAAATCATTATGACCACTAAAGACACCTTTACCATAATCTGAAAGAATGACGCCATCAGCCCAGTCTAGGGATTTTGCACATTGACGCGCAAGATTAAAAAAAACTTCTTTTTCAAGAGGCGCCTTGGCTTCTTCATCAAGGCGCAAAAGTTGCTGCCCATTAGATAAAATACGGCACTTACAGGTTGTGGGTCTATCATCGACTAATATGGCTGGCGCAAGAATTTTTTCTTGCTCCAAGAGTTGTTGCAATTCTTTTCCAGGTGCATCATCAGCCCGCACACCACATAAAGTAACGCTACAGCCAATGCTAGCCAAATTTCTAGCTACATTTGCTGCACCACCTAAAGCACTCCAGCGTCTTTGGATATTAGCTACTGGCACAGGAGCTTCAGGTGAAATCCTGTGCACATCAGTATCAATGTACTTATCTAACATAATATCGCCAATAACCAAAATATTATTGTCAAAAGATAAGTCCACGCTTGTACTCCTTAAAAAATATATGTGATGTGATCAAATCAAAGAAAAAGTGTGTTTTAAGCTGTTTTTATTCCTTAAAATCGCACTCGGATAGCCCAAAGACAAGTAGCCTCGCTCTACACGCCTTAAAAGCATCTAAATGGCATGCTACCCACAGACATTCATTTCAGCAATCCTAATTTCACGGAAAAATGCGCTTGCAGGTCCATCAAAAACATATCAGCTTTCGGTCACAGCATAAAACTTTTTTGGCTCTTTGTGATTCAAAGAATGCTCAAAGTAGCACCTTTTAGACTAAAGTCAGTACTTGCCATTCAGCTAACACATTTTTGTCGATGTTAAGAACACTTCTTAGAGCATATATTTCTTTAGAAAAACATATTATATAGCATTTTTTAAGCGTATGATTAGATTTGAGAACATCTCAAATTATTTTAATATCAATAATATAATAGTATCATTACCATATTATTCAATTAAAATTAAATAATATTGTGCATAATAATCTTTAATTATATAAATTTTATAATTTAAAAATGAATAATTATATAGAAGAGAATATAATTATTAAGAAAAAAATAAAATATTTTCTTCTGCTTTTAAAAATATATAATAATCATTAATAACAGCAAATTTAGTACATTTTTATATGACTACATTACATTTGTTGCAAAATTCGTGAATACTTATAAGTTGTTTTCGATTTTTCATAATCAGTTAAAGTACAGTATATTTTCTTATTGCCTATTAAAGTTAAGAAACGCTGATAACATTTATTCTCAATATAACTCTACAATGTTAATAAATTTGTCAATAAATGTGATACCATTATAAAAAAATGTAAATATTTGATTTATCAAATATATTTATTATTAATTATACAAAATCATAATCGAAAAACTTGATATACTTGATATTTACTAAAAGCTTCTTTGCAAAGGAAACTTTTTCCATTTCACAATATAAAATTGTAAGTTTTAAAATGAATAAAATAAAATTAAAGCAAAAAATATGTATCAGTCTGCTTAGTGATTTTTATTGGTATAACGATATGGTACTTCCGTTATACTATTCTTTACAAAAACTTGGATACACTGTTTATATAAAATTAAATCAAATCATAAATGATGCTACAAATATTATAATTGGATTTCAAGATGCTCCATACGATACGAATCTAGACATATTTCCTAACGATACTATAATCTATAATTCTGAACAAATTGGAATTAAAGGTTCTAAGGGATGTAGATCACATTTAATTAGAGCTTGTCAAAAATTTATTCTTTGGGATTATAGTGAAGAAAATATTAAACGCTTTAATGAGTTAGGCATTAGGGATGCTTTTTATGTTCCTTTAGGATTTTGTTCTGAAATGCAGAGGATAAATTCTAGTTATCCACAAGATATCGACATTGGTTTTTATGGTGCAATTAATCCATATCGGAAAAAAATTATAGATGCTCTTCATAATTCTGGTATCAAAATTTATATTCATACAAATACTAATTATATTGATAGAGATTGTTTTATTGCTCGTTGTAAAATGGTGCTTAATATGCATCAATTTCGTCCAGGGATTCAAGAAATTGTCAGATTAGGATACTTATGGGCGAATAAAAAATGTGTATTATGTGAAAAAAATTCTGATACATCAATAGTAGAGATATATTCCGATGCTTGTTTTTATGCTGCATATGAAAATTTAGTTGACACAGCGATTAGATCTCTCAAATACCCAGATTTAATAGCTGCACAAGCAGAAAAAGGGTATAATATATTTAAACAAACTTCTTATGTTGAAATTTTAGATTCGATTGTTGAAGCATCTGGTCCAAGACCTGTCGCATTACCCAAAATTTTGAATATTGGTCATGGTAATTTGTTTAGGTATGATGCAATAAATATTGATATCAAAAATAAATTTAATTCAGATATAGATTTAGATATTAGCAAAAAATTAGATTCTAAAATTAAATATCAGACAGTTAGATTTGGAAGTATTTCGTTAACAGACTGTATGTTTGATAAAATTACTGTAGAAAATACCTTAGAACATGTGACAGATTTAATTACTACAATGACAAACCTATTAAATTTATTAAATATAGGTGGTGAATTACATATTAAAGTACCTTATGATTTATCATACGGTGCTTGGCAAGATCCAACTAATGTTCGTGTATTCAATGAAAAAAGTTGGATGTATTATACAGATTTGTATTGGTATATCAATTGGCGTGAGACAAAATTTGATCTTATTTCGTTATCATATGTGTGTTCAGAATTAGGTTCAAAAATGATCAAAAATGGTACATCCAAAGATCTAGTTATGCTTACTCCAAGAGCAATCGATCAAATGAATGTTATTTTACGTAAACGATATACAACTGATGCTGAAAAATTTTACTATGATAAAGTGAATAGTTCAATATATGGTCGTGCTTGTTCGCCATGGACACTCAATCCCTATATTTCTTAATATATGATTTCTTTAATTTATAAATTGGTATATAATATTATATATGCTGTTTGATAGGCTGCATCGGCATATTATCATTTATAAAAAATATGTTTTGTGAAAATTATTTGTAAAATATAACTAATCATTTTGTATATTATTAATAATAAAAAAGGGTTCTTTGGATACCCAAAAGAACCCTCAAAGTTACTCTCGATAGAATAAATGCGATATATTAACAATACTGTACCTGCTTGTCATTAAATAGATTAACAATTTACAAGCTCCTTTAAAGAATATACATTCTTGTCTAAATACCTAAAAATAATAACCTCCAATACTGAATTTAGTAAAAACATTATAATATTTATCAAGGTTTCATTATTTATTAATATAGTTTGCTACAACCTATATTCGAAGATACAGCATTGAAAAAATTAAATATTTCTGGAGATATTCAAATATTATACAAATCTGTACTATTTTTTAATATTTTTTTAAAGGATTACATAATGATGTTATACTACTAAATTTCGATTGCTTAAAATATTCCGTATAGAAATATTACTCTTCTAAAGCATAATTTATAATATATGTACTCTTATCCTTAAATATCCTCAAGCAATTGCATAACACGAGCATAATCTAATCCTGAATGCACATTTTGCGCAGAAGCTATATTTGCATTAAGATCAGTTCCGACTAATGACAATGCAGCTTGTGCTTCACTATCAAGGATATTTGATGCTTCAACTGCTGTTTGAACTTGCGGATTCACTTTTTCTAAGGTTTGAGCATGAGCATCCTGATACATTTCTAAAATATTAATACCGTTAACATTTTCAGTAGGATTTGTATACATGTGTGCTCCTATATTTATTATGTTGATTCAAGCATGTGACTTATACTAATAATTATTTTCAATATATTAATGATTCAGACACTCAATTTTCCTCAATTATAATACTGTAAATAATTATCATAGCAGACATATGCTTTTTAATTGTATAAAGTTTAAATGTGATAGAACTAAGACACTCAAATATATTTATTAGGATTAATACATCTAATAACTATCCACCAATAAGTTGCATAGCCATTTGTGGGAGAGAGTTAGCTTGTGCTAACATAGCAACAGCAGATTGAGTTAAAATTTGGTTACGCACAAAATTGGTCATTTCAGTAGATACATCAACATCAGAAATACGTGATTCAGCAGCTTGTAAATTTTCAGCCATAGTATTTAAATTGGTAATCGTATTTTCTAAACGGTTTTGCGTTGCACCTAAATCGGCACGAATCTTATCCTTGGCGACAATGGCGTTATTAATAGCAACTAAGGCCTTCTGAGCATCTTCTTGCGTGGCAATTGAATATCCTGCATAATCATATTCGTCAGCTTTTTGAGCTGCGGCAGCCATTGCTGAAGATAATGTGGAATTAATTGCATTTAAAACGACACCATATTCATCATCAGTACCATCTGTATAAGACCCTACAGCCGGTGCAGTAAAGGCAAATGGATATTCAGTAGGTGCATTAGCACCAGTTGTAGAAACATATTGTGTAGCATCATAATTTGTTGGTGGTAAGTAATATAATAATCCTCCTGAAGTGCCATCGTATACATTTGGATCTCCAGAAAAAGCTGAAGTAACGTTAGATCCATCATCTAACAAACCAGTGACATTATATGTAACGGGATGCTCAGCACCATCACCAAAGCCAGTCATGACACTCGAAGATTGGGCTACTGTTTGCATTGCAGCTCTGCCAAGAGCATACTTCACCTTTTGCTGTTCTCTTTCTGTAAGTGACGAATACTTCTTGTCAAATAAATCGCTTAATGAACTAACTTCGCTATTGCTTTTAAATGCATTATAAAGCTCTTCTTGGTTACTATCTGAAATATTAGTAATTGTATTAAGACCAGTGCTGAACTGAGTAACCCAGTCAGCTGAAGAAGTTTCAACAGCAGAAAGAATAGTTGCATCAATTCCTGAATTAGCCAAAGTTTTTAAAGAAGATGAGATATTCTGTGAGAAAGCATTAACAATACGCTTGCTCGCATCTTCCCAAGTTGCGGCATTGCCAACACCAAAGGCTTGAGCTGTTGATTCGGCAATTTGGATATAGTAATAATCTTCTGCCGAATCGTTACCAGTACCAAAATGCACCTTTAACTTACCGGTAGCAGTCATACCACTACCATCATGTTCTTCAGCTTCAAGATTACCATCTAATAAGTGAATACCATTAAAATCAGTTGCATTGGCGATACGTGTAATTTCTGAAGCCATTTGCTGATATTCTGATTCAATCATTAAGCGCTGTGTGGAATCATAGGTACCGGTAGCAGCTTGCTCGGCTAATTCCTTCATACGAATGAGCTTTTCATCGATAACACTTAAAGCTCCATCAGCCGTTTGAATCAAGGAAATAGCGTCGTTGGCATTTCTTGCACCTTGTTGGAAAGAGGCAATATCAGCCCGCATCAATTCACGAATGGCTAACCCTGCGGCATCATCAGCAGCGCTATTGATACGCACACCAGAAGAAAGGCGCTGGGTAGAAGTAGATAAGCGACCGTAATGACTATTAAGGGTATTGGCTACATTTGCAGCCATTAAATTGTGATTGACTACGAGCGACATGGTTTCTCCCTCCATCATTTTGGAACTATGACACTTCTCTCACTGCATGTTTCGTGCCAAAATGCTCGGAGGCCGAAAAATCAAGCCACGCAGCCAAATTCACCCTTGGCTCGGCAGAATCTACCCCAAGTTTTTCCAGACCTTAGGTAAATTATGCAACCTTAAAGGGATCCTAGAGGCTTTTGATAGGGGATAAACTTGCAATTCATTCTGCCGCACCTAAAAAGCGCTTCTTACAAAGTCGCAGGTTGGTAACCTTTAAGCGCAAGCAAAAAAGTATTTGCACAAAAGCCAAATGTATCTTTAGAGCTTCATCCTCGTAATGTTTAGCTAATAAATTTTATGGACCTTAAAATTAATTTTACTTTATGTTTTACGTGCCAAAAATACTAATATCTTCATATTTTCTTATGCAATCTCAAATTTTTATACCTATATTAAATATACATAAAACTTTTCATATATATTTTGCTTAACAAATTATATCGAGGCAATGTATATTTTAGATAATGTTACATTAAATAAATTATAGGTAAATTTAAAATTTGCTTAAATAATAATTATTATAAATATCAAAAATGCCATCCATGCAAAATAAAGACTCTACTTGCAGAATAAAAGCAAATATCTCATCTAGTAAACAAAAAGACCGCCACATGTTTGCAAAATTGTGCCGCAAAATTATGCCGTGAAAGCTCATGCGCAAAAAGCTTGCTGGATCTCTTGGCAAATTTCCTCGTCAAAATTTTGGCAAGCTAAGCAGCTGCCCCTAAAGCCCACAAATTGACACAAGGCAATCTGCAACACAAAAAACAAAAAAGGCCTACAGATAATCTGTAGACCTTTTTTACGAAATAATCTTTGAAGACTTGATTAGGCTTTAATAATCTGCAAACGCACTATGGCTCGAGCCAATGCAGCGTTAGCCCGCGCTTCATCGATATTCTCACTTTTTTCGGCAAGCCTTTTTTCAGCACGTTCCTTAGCAGCTTGTGCCCTGGCAGCATCAATATCTTGAGCTTTTTCCGCTGACTCAGCAAGTACACTCAAAACATTGTTGTTAACATCAGCGAAGCCACCTGAGATAAAGACATGCTCGTCCTTGCCATTTACGCGGTAACGCAGATCCCCAATTTTCAGGGCTGACAAGAGGGAGACGTGTTGGGGTAAGACCCCAAATTCACCCTCAACACCGGGGCAGATAGCCATTTCAACGGCTTCACTGACTACGGTTTTGTCAGGCGTTACAACTTCAAGCTGTAGCGTGGACATAGCTTCTCCTTAAGATATTGAACGCGGTAGTCTTAACTTGCAAATGCCTTATGCTTCTTGTTTGCGTTTCTCATACTTAGCAACAGCTTGATCAATGCTACCAAGCATATAGAAATCGCCTTCTGCAAGTTCGTCGTACTCACCTTCCAAAATACCCTTGAAGCCTTTGATGGTGTCCTCAAGCTTAACGTATTGGCCAGGTGTACCGGTGAAAACTTCGGCCACGTGGAAGGGCTGAGACAAGAAACGCTGAATGCGGCGGGCACGGGCAACGGTAAGCTTATCTTCATCAGAGAGCTCATCCATACCCAAAATGGCAATGATATCTTGCAATTCTTTATATTTCTGCAAGACCATCTGCACGCCACGTGCGACATTATAATGTTCTTCGCCCACAACGTCGGGAGATAGAATGCGGGATGTGGAATCAAGAGGATCCACAGCAGGATAAATACCGAGTTCTGCAATCTGACGGGAAAGTACCAAGGTACCGTCTAAGTGCGAGAAGGTGGTAGCAGGAGCCGGGTCAGTCAAGTCGTCAGCAGGCACATAAACGGCCTGGACTGATGTGATTGAACCTTTATTTGTCGACGTAATGCGTTC
>JAFTDU010000085.1 GCA_017454005.1 Desulfovibrionaceae bacterium
ACAACAAACCTATGCCAGAGAGGCCTATCCCAGATCATCAAAGCCAGTTGTACATCTTTTCTCAAATATCATTGACGTGCCAAGAATTTGTCATACTGCTATAGCGCAAGTAATCGCAGAATCAAAGAACCAAAGCTATGTTCTCTGTGTGGGGCATCACGCAACAGCAAATGATGCAGCCCATTTTAGATGGCTTCTTGGTAATCACCATACAGAATTGCTTTACCACGATAACACTCCATATGGTGCACAGCTTAGCAACGGCAAGCAGTTTGGGTGGGATATAACCATTATGCAGCATGCTCGCATGGCCAAGGCCGCCTAATGCCATATGACTATAGGGCTTACGAGATTGCTTGAATTAGCAAAAAACAAAACATTTTTATGTGCAAGCATTTAGCAAAAAACAGCTCATTATTATTTACACTAACATACAGCATAAGTACTTGAAAGTAGGCTGCCTACTTTCTGTAATGGCAGCCTTGCTTGTGCAGCTTTGGCCTACATGCTCCTACTATATGCAGGAAAGTTTTCTAAAGTAAGCCATTGCATGCCCATGCAAAAGCAACCTGCAGCAATCACTACTCGAGCTTATTGCCATATTGAGAGACGGCATATCCAATGACTTGTCTCAGGCCAAAGCTTTTGTCGCTAAAAATCCAGGAGTGCGTAATGAGCCAGATTGAGAAGATACTAACCGTGCTGTGCGAGTCGTACAGACCCATATGCGAAAAGCGCCTACTTAAGGCTTGGAAAAATTACGTATCTCCTGACTGCACAGGCCCACAGGCACACGCAGTTTTTAAATGTTATATCGATTCGGAGACTACACTTAAAGAAGAATTATTTTCGGAATTTACTACCTATGTTTTAGACAACCCCACACTGTTTGAAAATGAACAGTCTCCAATTCAACGCTATAACCCATGTCTTCCACCAGACGAGCTAGACCGCACCTTGCGCAATATCGTAAATCACCTTGTCAAAAACTATATCAATAATGGAGTAATAGAGACCCTGCGTAAGGATCCAACCACATTTAACTCACTGTACCACAGCGTACAAAAATTTACCAAGAAGTATCATACTGACATCTTGTATGGTGCCAACTCACAGTATGTCGGTCTGCCAGATTTGGATGACAATACTTTTGCCGAAGCCGTGGCCGATGCCGTGTTTCCGTATGATGATGAGCTGATGGCAATCCCACTCCCCAATGATGCCCCAAAGTCCGTAAGTTGTTTCTTCCAAAAGACAGGCCAAAAACACTATGTCGCAAAGCCATTCATGGATCTTCTTGCATATTATATTGATGCAGTTGCAAGCCAAGATCTAGGTGAAGTTGTTCAGCTAAGGACATTCGTAGCCTGGGTAAATAAACATTATAATCTACTACCAATTCTTATCCAGATGTCTGATACAGGGGACGACGAATATGGGCTGCCAAATCTTGCATCCTTAAAAGATGAAGCAGCCTTGGATTCTGAAGAGCAAACCATCTGTCAAGATTCAGCAAAAGAAATTTTTAATAGAATGAGCAATGACGTGCGCAGAGTATTAATTGCAGTTTGTGAAGGCGATAAGGCCAAAGATTTGCAAAAAAAACTAGGTTTGAAAACTGAGCAACAGGCCTATGCTGTGATACGCAAACTCAAATTGCTCATAAAATCTAATAGCGCAGCCATGCCCGAACTTGCCGCCTGCGGAAAAGATGCTAAGTCATTATTCTTACAGCTACTTTTTATGCTCTGCAAAGATGACAAGACGCTTAATTAACAATTGAAACACTATTTATAAGGATCATATGATGAGAGAACTTGACCCACGTAATATTGCTTGGAAAAGAATGCTTGAGGAGCGCACATGTCCTCCTATAGACATTCTGTGTAACGGAGGCACAGAGGTTCAAGCCCATCTGGCCGGCTGTTCTGCCTGCAGAGAACGCCTTGAAGATAGCTCTGCTGTATATGCCGTCTCACGTACCTGCAAAAATAAAAGACAATCTCCTCCTATAATCCCTGGTGCAGTCTGTCGCATAAAACGCGATGCAGCGCCAAATGGCATCTACGCTAACCATAGTTGGCATAATCCACCCTTAGTGCTTGTTTTACCTATTGATACTAAGATTGATGGCATGTTACGTGTAGCACAAATACATGATGCCAGTGAGCTTGCAGGTCCCGGTGATTTTCCCCTGACAGACAACTATGCCGATTGCTTTGCGGAGAGCTGGAACACCTGGTCAGCTTTTGTGGATACATTAGAGTATCGCGGGATGGTCTCTCAAGATATCGCAGCATTAGTCGCCGCACGTGCGCACGCTCCAAGGCCCCAGATTAAAGAGGACACTGTTGAATTCTGGTTCCGCCTGCAGGAGCTCAAAATAGGACGATTCTTTGGCAAGATCGCGAAAACACGTGAAGCTGAGCATCCAGATAAACTCACCGTTTTGAAGGCCTGGACGCAAAAACATGTGGCAAACTTCGTTAACTATTGGGGTTGTCACTTCCTTCCAGTAGAAGCTGTTGTATAAAGCCCGTGCAGCATAACGATTCATGATTTTTATTTTAGTTATATAAAAAGTAATTGCAACACGACACTAAATAAATCGACACAAATCGGCATAAAGCTAGTTTATGCCTTAAGCACAATATATGTAAATCCTACAACGTACATAAAAATATTATTAGTATTATAAGATATAATTTTAAAATTAATTATATTTTAAGAATATAGTTTGAATAACTTATGATACATTTTTGTAAAAGTTAACATGTATTCAGAATATTTTAATTATTTATTAATTTTTTCAATATAGTAACTTATAATGTATTCTCTAATACTATTTTTATATATCAAAAGTTGAAATTTCTAGTTTATTACTATTAATATTAATCAATAATATATCATAAGAAAATTATTAAAATGTTATTCATTTATAAATTTCTTATATTTATTAAAGTGATGCTTATATATACTTATTATATTTAAATATTTATCAATGATTATTTTTCAATATGTACATACAAAAAATAA
>JAFTDU010000086.1 GCA_017454005.1 Desulfovibrionaceae bacterium
ATTATTTATATCAATTATTTATGTGAAATCAAGTCGCTATTTTGGGCTGATCAAAATTCAATTTGTTACTTCATCATGTATTTTTGAACTGTTTTTTGTCTTAGGGTATGAGAAAACGCAAAATGACTCTGCGAAGTTCTTGTCTAACGTTGAGCCGTGCTAGGGAAGTGTGAGCAAATGCTGCAAACTGGCGTTTGGCAAATAATAGGAGCAATCGTTCTGTTTTGATTTTCTTGGATGAATTGTGGGTGCTCAAGCGCTTTTTAGGGTGGGTGATGAACGCCGTGCAAACCGTAGCGCAAAAATAGGTCAAGAACAACTTTCTAATGGCATGTGCAGCTCTAGGCTTGGCTGTGATAGTTTTTTTTCAAGACATGCTGCTTGAGCGGCCCGCTTTCGAGAAAGAGTTGCTCCTTTTTACAGGTGGGTTAGCGCAAGAAGCAAATCTTTAGGGCATATTTTAAGGCTTGAGTCACGATCGCGGGAGGTTTGTGCTAAATTAGCTGCGAAAAACAAACATCCGTGTCTGTTGATGCGAGCCGCAGTTTGTGCCTTACAGCCTTTTCAAGACTTAGCGCAAAAGCTTTTTCTATGGGCGCTTGCTGTGCAGTAAGAAGAACATCTGTCTTATGTTTTATTTTGATAAATAATAGTATCGCAAATATAAATTCGTAAACGATATTATCTTTTCCAAAACATTTGATCATACTACAATATATTTATACATTCTTAAAATTACATAGTAAAGATCTATTAGTTAAATAATTTCAAACCTATTTCAACTTTAATATTTTTTAGAATACAAATATAAATCTTATCACTATAATATGTTAAAATCAACTTAGTGTTTTTAGAAGTTTTATTTTCTTGTAAAACTTGCATAAATAATTAGAATAAAAAGCATGTATTTTTAGTACACTTAAATCGTTACCTATACTAGAAGTTACAAATCAAGAAAATTATTAATAATTTAATAAATTGTTTTATGTATTGTCATCATGAAACTAAAATCTACAATCTTAAAATATTGTGCCTTGTCACAAGTAAAATTTTTGGAGAAAGTTACATAATCTACAGATATATTATCATGCTAAGTAATAAAATATGCAAAATAAATAGTACAATATATACAGTAAATCAATACATATATTAATTTTTTATAACATAATACATATCTATGTTTTGTTGCCTAATATATAGTAGGTACAGATTTGTGATGCATGTATACCTATATTATCAATATGATAAAATATATTTTTTAATCGTAAGTTATTTTGCACAAATATATAATTAATTATTTATAAATATATAAAAATTTATATAAAGTTATATATACATTTATTATCACATCTATTATATATCTATTTAATTTATGCATATGTATAGATAAGAAATAGCAATAATGATTGATTAAAATATTTAATAAAACTAATTATAATTTTTTATGATTTGTATACATGATTAAAAGTTTTAGTGATAGTTTATTATCTGGTATAATAAGATTTAATGATTTTTATTAAATAATATAATTTTCTAATATTGTTGCAAATTACAACACATTAAAATATTGTATAGTATAAAATGATTTTAATTTTTTAAATTATAATATAAATAAAAATGTTATGGTGATGGTTCTCTAAACAGATTCATTTAGGATATACTTTGTCCTTGCAAACCCAAAAGATAGACCCAAAGTCAAGTCTCTTGACGTTTAAGCAAAGTGTGGGGCGGGGCATTCTTTCAGGTTCTTTAGGCTGAGTTTTTTAGGGAGTCTGCGTTCCGACCGCTAAATGCGGGAGTTATAGGGCAAAACAACCTTGCTATTGCAAAAGAAGAGCGGGTTATGCTAAAATATAGTTAAGAATTCTATCCTATTATGTGCACAGCGCAAAATGCCATAGGGATCTATGACTCAACCTTTATATGGAGATTCTTCGATGAAACGAATGCTCCCGTTTATGTTAGCCGTTGTGCTAGGCAGCTGTCTCGTGTTAGTGGGACAAGATGTCTTAGCCGCTGCGAAGGAAATTACTCTGCCTGCGGATCCGACTAAAGCTTATATCACGCTAGGGATACTCTTTATAGCAGCAGTGATGTTTTTCCTTGAAGTTGTACCCCTCCCTGTTACGGCATTGCTAGTACCGGTTGCACTATCTATAACCAAAGTCATCCCTTCTAAAGTAGCATTTGGTTATTTTGGTGATCCTACAGTGGTTCTCTTTATGGCCATGTTCATTGTGGGTGAAGCAACTTTTGTCACAGGGTTTGCTGACAAGGTTGGTGCTTTAGCTGTACGTTTTTCCAAGGGCAGTCAGCTGAAATTGATTGTCTACACAATGATCGCTATTGGCTTATTGTCCACCATGCTTTCCAACACTGGTACTACAGTTGTAGCAGTGCCCATGGTGTTAGGCATGTGTCTTAAGGCAAAGTTAGCTCCAGGACGAGTGCTTATGCCTGTGGCTTTTGCCTCATCATTAGGTGGTACAGCGACTCTTGTTGGTACTCCCCCCAATGGTATTGTCAATGGTGTTATTACTGGGATGCTTGAGGCTGACCCAACCTTAAATTTGCGGGCTTTTGGCTTTTTTGAATTTGCATATATTGGCATTCCCCTGCTTGTGATGGGTCTTGCCTACTATGCACTCTTTGGCTACAAGCTTTTGCCAGACCGCAAATTAGATGACGATGCAGACATGATGATGGAAGGTAAGCCACGTCGCGAAAACAAAATGTGGCATTCCATCCTGATTTTCAGCTTTGTTGTCTTCATGATGGCCACTGAACTTATGCCATTAACCACTGCAGCCGTATTGGGCGCTTGTCTTATGATCATATCCGGCTGTATGAACATGCGCGAAGCTTTTCGTAGTGTTGACTGGACCACAATTTTTCTATTTGCGGGTATGTTGTCAATGTCCGCAGCCATGGATAAATCAGGTGCTGCTGCCATTGTGGCGAGTGGCGTAGTGAAGTTAGTCAGCAATCCCTGGATGCTCATGTTTGTGTGTTGTGCTCTCACAGCGTTAATCACCAACTTCATGTCCAATACTGCTACAGCTGCCTTGATGGCGCCCTTGGCTATGCCAATCGCCATTGCTAGTGGCATTTCTCCCCTGCCAATTATTATGGGCATTGCCATGTCAGCATCCTGTTGTTTCTTGACTCCCATTGCAACTCCGCCCAATACCATTGTCTTAGGTCCAGGTCGTTACTCCTTCATGGATTATATTAAGGCTGGATGGCCGTTACAACTTTTGTGTCTTGTGATGTGTGTCGTGCTCATCCCAATTATTTGGCCTTTCCATCCATAAGATTGAATCCATATCATGTATTATTAGGTGTATTTTAGGCTTATCCATTATATAGCATTTAGATTCAGAATTAGATGTTTTGAATACTAAGCAGTTTATTTAAGTGGAAGTATAAAGCATATGAAGGAAATTTCCTGTTCAACAATTACTGAGGCTGTTGCGCAGTTAGCAATTAAAGCATGCTGTAAGCTTCCTCATGATGTTTATGCGGCCATGGAGGCACGGGTTAAGACTGAACCGTCGCCTGTAGGTCAAGACATTTTGCGGCAATTGGTGCAAAATGCTGACATTGCAGCTCAAGAAAGTGTGCCCATCTGTCAAGATACAGGCCTGGCCGTAATTTTTGCCGATGTAGGCCAAGATGTGCACATCACAGGTGGTGATTTTACCCAAGCTATTAATGCTGGTGTAGCAAAAGGCTATGTAGAAGGATATTTGCGCAAGTCAAGTGTCTGTGAACCATTATTTAAGCGGACGAATACTGGTGATAATACCCCAGCTGTCTTGCATGTACGCATTGTCCCAGGGGAAAATATTCATCTGCGCCTAGCTCCCAAGGGTGCTGGTTCTGAAAATAAGAGTGTGCTCAAAATGCTTGTGCCGGCTGACGGTCTTGAAGGTGTGAAAAAAACCGTCTTAGATGCTGTGGTCACAGCAGGTCCCAATGCCTGCCCGCCCATGGTTGTGGGTGTAGGTCTAGGCGGCAACATGGAGTTAGCCTGCATTTTAGCCAAGCGAGCAGCAGCCAGAGATTTGAACTCGGTCAATCCTGATCCGGCTTACGCCGAGCTCGAACAGGATCTGCTCCAAATGATCAATAAAACCGGCATAGGCCCACAGGGACTTGGCGGTATCACCACAGCCTTGGCCGTACATATTGAATGGGCACCTACCCATATAGCTTCATTGCCCTGTGCTGTTAACATCAACTGTCATGCAGCACGTCATGCTGATGTCGTTCTCTAGGAGCTAGCTATGAGCGAAAGTCAAGTGAAGCATATCACGGCACCTTTTGACATTAGTACGGCTACCTCTTTACGTGCTGGCGATAGTGTCCGCATTTCCGGTGTGATTTTAGCTGCACGAGATGCTGCCCATAAACGTCTATGCGAGTGTCTTGATGCAGGGCAAGCCTTGCCAATTGACCTCACAGGTCATGTGGTCTATTACGTGGGTCCTTCCCCAGCAAAACCTGGGCAGGCTATCGGTTCTGCAGGTCCCACAACATCTGGTCGTATGGATGCCTATACGCCCAGGTTGTTGGCCTGCGGGCTGCGCGGCATGATTGGCAAAGGCTACCGCAGTCAAGCTGTTGTCGAAGCTATGCAAAAATTTAAGGTACCATACATGGCTGCAGTAGGCGGGGCTGGCGCCCTCATTGCTCGCAGCATTAAAAAATATACGGTTTTGGCGTGGCCTGAATTAGGTCCTGAAGCCTTAGCCCTCATGGAAGTGGAAGATTTTCCAGCCATCTGCGTCATTGATGCTCTTGGTAATAACCAGTACGAGGTCGGTCAGGCCCCGTACAAGACCCTCTAGGAGTCCGCATGACACCCAGATCCCCTGCGAGCATCCGTTCGCGTTTAGATTTCTGGCAGGCCGCGAGCGGCGCTTGCCTGGCCTTGTTTGTTTTGGTGCACCTCATCCTGGAAGGCAGCGTGGTCTTAAGTCCGACCATTACCGACGGCATCGGCTGGTTTTTGGAAGCGACTTATGCGGCGCAAATTGCTGCTCCCTGTATTGTTGCTCTCATCCTCTTCCATTTTTGGATTGCCGCCCGCAAGTTTCCCCTCCGCAGTGGTGAACTCGGAATTTTTATCGACCATGCTAAAGCGCTCAAAGATCCAGATACGTGGTTGTGGCTTGTGCAGGTGGTGACTGCAGTGGTTATTTTGGCGGGTGCCTTCTTTCACGTGTATACGGTCATGACTGATATGCCAATTACGGTGCAAGGAGCAAGTCAGAGACTCCATAATGGATGGCTTTTATTTCATGCTGTGTTTCTCCCCTCAGTCATTTTACATACAGGCATTGGCATCTGGCGCTTAGCCGTTAAATATGGCTTTTGTGTCAAAGCTCAACGTGATAAGTGGCGGAAGTGCATCTATATAGGCATGGGCTGTTACTTGCTTCTTGGCGTTTTGGCACTCACCCGGGTGTGGTTCCAGATATAGGGGGGAGATATGCGCGTTTTTCAAAGTGATGTCTTGTGTATCGGCGCGGGCCTTGCTGGCGAAAGGGTGGCCGTGGAAGCTGCACAAGCAGGTTTTTCGGTGATCTGTTTGAGTGTGGTGCCGCCCAGACGGTCGCATTCCTCCGCAGCCATGGGTGGTATGCAAGCAGCCTTGGGTAATTCAATTATGGGTGATGGCGATTCGCCGGAAATCCATTTCAAGGATACGGTCAAAGGGTCAGACTGGGGCTGTGATCAAGAAGTGGCCCGTTTATTTGCCCAAACAGCACCTATTGCCATGCGCGAAATGGCCTGGATGGGCGTGCCCTGGAGTCGTGTTGTCCCAGGTGAACACACTTATTACAAAGGTGGGCAACCGTTCCAAGCTACAGAAAAAACGGAAAATGCCGGTTTGATCCACTCCCGTGCCTTTGGTGGTACAGCTAAGTGGCGCACATGTTATACCTCAGATGGTACAGGTCATGCTGTGCTCTTTACATTAGATAACCGCATGCTGCAGTTAGGCGTCACAGTACATGACCGCATGCAAGCGGAAATGCTGATTCATGATGGCACGACTTGTATGGGGTGTGTGGCCCGCGATTTACGTACAGGTGAGTTAGTTGGCTACTTCGCCAAAGGTACCCTGATTGCTACAGGTGGCTATGGTCGAATTTACCGTGCAACCACCAATGCCGTGATTTGTGATGGTGGTGGACAAATTGCTGCCTTAGAAACAGGTGTTGTGCCTCTGGGTAATATGGAAGCTGTGCAATTCCACCCCACAGGAACCGTACCAACCGATATCTTAGTGACTGAAGGCTGCCGTGGTGATGGTGGCACATTACTTGATGTCAATGAATACCGTTTTATGCCTGATTACGAGCCGGAAAAGGCTGAATTAGCCTCACGTGATGTCGTATCTAGACGTATGACAGAACACATGCGTAAGGGTTTTGGTGTTAAAAGCCCCTATGGTGAACATCTGTGGCTCGATATCAGACATTTAGGCGAAAAACATATTACAACTAATTTGCGTGAGGTGTATGACATCTCTACGCACTTCTTAGGTGTGAATCCTATCCATCAATTGATTCCTGTACGTCCAACCCAGCACTACAGTATGGGTGGCATTAGAATCAATAAAGATGGACATGCCTATGGCCTCAAAGGTCTCTTTGCTGCCGGTGAAGCGGCCTGTTGGGATATGCATGGCTTTAACCGTTTGGGTGGTAATTCTTTGGCTGAGACTGTGGTGTCTGGCCGGATAGTTGGTGGTAAGCTTGTGGAATTCCTCCAAGGCTATGAGACTAGTTTCTCCACCGAAGCTATGCGTGATGTTATGGGGAAGGTGGCAGCCCGTATTGAGAAAGTGGCACATGGTACAGGTGAGGATTGCTATACTCTGCGCAATGCTATGCAAGATGTGATGATGGAGTATGTAGGCATCTTCCGCAATGGTAAAGATTTAGAAACAGGTGTGACCAAACTGCAAGAGATTCTCGAGCGTTGCCAAAATATGTCGCTGAAGAGCAGACTGCATGCTGGTCCTAATGCAGAATTGTCTATGGCTCTTCGGGTGCCAGGCATGGTGAAATTAGCCTTGTGTACAGCGTATGGTGCCTTGAAACGTACAGAAAGCCGTGGCGCTCATGCACGCGAAGACTATCCTGAACGTAACGACAAAGATTGGCTGGTGCGGACATTGGCCTACTGGAAGGAAGGCGATACCCTGCCAACCTTAAAATATGAACCGGCGACCCCGTTCTTTATTTTGCCTCCTGGCGACCGCGGCTATGGCGGCGGAAAAATTATTCAGGGCAATCCAATTCCCGAGAATAAACTTGTGCCCTTTGCACAGGGTGCTTAGTCGTCAATCTGTATTTCCCTTTATCCTACGCCATCAGGAGACATCATGGGACGTAAACTCACCTTTGAAATATTTCGTTATGCGCCACTGGATCCGTTATCTAAGCCGCACATGCAGACTTTTGTATTGGAAGAACATCCCAGCATGACCTTGTTCATTGCCTTGAATATGATTCGCGAAACGCAGGATGCGACTTTGCAATTTGATTTTTGCTGTCGTGCAGGTATCTGCGGATCCTGTGGCATGGTCATCAATGGGCGTCCAGGTTTAGCCTGTCACACACAGACAATCGATTTGCCAGACCATATTAGTCTGCATCCCCTACCTGTGTTTAAATTGTTAGGCGATCTGTCTGTAGATACAGGAACTTGGTTCCGCAATGTGGGTAAAAAGATTGAGTCTTGGATCCATACAAGCAAAGCCTTTGATCCTGCGGCCCAAGAAGACCGTATGGATAATGATCTCGCTACAAAAATTTTTGAATTGGATCGGTGTATTGAATGTGGGTGCTGTGTAGCAGCCTGCGGCACAGCCAGGATGCGCGAAGATTTTATGGGCGCTACAGCCATTAACCGTATGGCTAGGTTTTATATTGATCCGCGTGATAATCGTACCCCAGCCGATTTTTATGATCTCATTGGTGACGATAATGGCGTGTTTGGCTGCATGGGGCTTTTGGCCTGCGATAGTGTCTGTCCTAAAAAATTGCCATTGCATGATCAATTGGGCATTATGCGGCGCATGGTAAGTGTTGAGAGTGTCCGGGGAATTTTGCCAGAATTTATCCGGAAGAAACTCGCGGGTTCCTGCGGTTGTCACTCTAAGGCTTAAAATAGAAAGCCAAGTGTCGGATTAGGAGAGTTATATGCTGGTACTTGACTGGATGAAAACCGAGGTCGTGACAGTAACGCCAGAGACGACTTTGCGCCAAGCCCGCCGCCTCTTACGCGAACATAACATTCACCGTTTGCCGGTGGTGGATCCCAATAAAAGGGTTGTGGGGTTGTTGTTAGCAGAAGATATTAAACGTTATGCGCCAACTAATGCCACAGGTGTCGAGATTCTTGAAACTTTAGAATTACTTGACACCACACCAGTGAAAGAGGCTATGATTCACAATCCTGCAACTATCCATCCGCATAATACCATCGAACAAGCAGCCCAGACCATGATTGACCGTCATGTGGATTGTTTTCCTGTAATAGATACAGCAGGCATACTTGTTGGAATTATGACAGGGTTGGATGTGTTTAAAGCCTTGCTCGACTTAAGTGGTGCCGATCAACCAGGTGTAGAGGCAGGCTTCTTCTTGCCGTATAAACCTGGAACATTGAGAGAAGTTCTTGATAGTTTGCGTCAGTCGGGGATGCGGATTGTTTCAGTGCTTTCGTCAGTACGTGGTACAGATATGCGTAAAGTGAAAGTGCGTTTCTATGGTGAAAGTGAAGAAGCACAGAATAATGCTCTGGAGAAATTCAAGGATCATGAAGGGTTGCGTTATTGGTCACGTGGGGATCAATTCTTTGTGCGTCAACCCTATAAAGATGATAAATAGTGTTAGAGTCTGTTAATTGTTTAGGCTAATTAAGGAGGATCCATGTCACGCATTCAAAATCTGCGTGAGGAAGCATTGCAGCTTCACAAAGACAATGTTGGCAAGATTGAAGTGCGGGTAAAGGTGTCCGCAAAAGATGCTGACGATCTGACTCTCGCCTATTCACCTGGTGTAGCAGAACCATGCCGTGAGATTCATAAGGATCCAGCAACACTGGATGTCTATACCAATCACTCCAATTTCGTGTGCGTGGTCAGCAATGGCACGGCTGTATTGGGGTTAGGTGATATTGGGGCACGGGCTGCCATGCCTGTAATGGAAGGGAAAGCACTTTTATTCAAGACCTTTGCCGACGTGGATGCCTTTCCAATCTGTGTGGATACCAAGGATACGCAGAAGATTGTAGAGTTGGTGGAATTGTTAACACCTACTTTTGGTGGCGTAAATCTTGAAGACATCAAGGCGCCGGAGTGTTTCATCATTGAAAAAGCTCTCAAAGAACGTGGCATCTTTAAAGGGCCTATCTTCCATGATGATCAACACGGTACGGCTGTCGTGACTATGGCTGGATTGCGTAATGCCCTTAAGGTCGTAGGAAAAAAACTGGATGACGTAAAAGTGGTGACAAGTGGTGCAGGTGCTGCCGGTACTGCTATCATCAAATTACTTATGGCTGTAGGGCTTAAGAACGTCATCATGTGCGATTCTAATGGCCCCATCTATACTGGCCGCCCCAAGGGCATGAATCCGTTTAAGGATGAGATTGCTCTGGCGACCAATCCTGATAAGATTAAAGGCACTTTGGCAGATGCCATCAAAGGCGCAGATGTCTTTATTGGTGTGTCGGTACCCAATGCTTTAGATGAAGCAATGATTAAGAGCATGGCCAAAGATCCAGTGGTCTTTGCGCAGGCTAATCCGATTCCCGAGATCTGGCCCATTGAGCGGGCAAGTACTGCCGGAGCTAAAGTAATTGCCACGGGGAGATCCGATTGTCCCAACCAGATTAATAATATTTTAGCCTTCCCAGGCATCTTCCGCGGGGCCATTGACGTTAGAGCCACTGACATTAATGATGCCATGAAAATTGCTGCGTCCCAGGCTTTGGCTGATATGGTGCCAGAGAGCGAATTAAGCCCCACCCATATCATTCCTTTCTCCTTTGATAAGGAAGTGGCACCCACTGTGGCCAAGGCAACGGCCAAGGCCGCCATTGACAGTGGTGTTGCGCGGGTCAAAGTGGATCCCGAAGAAGTAGCTGAAAATCTTCGCAAGCGACTGGCCAAACAAGCTAAGTAAACAGTACCGCTTTTTTGGTTTTAAGTCCCTCCTACCCTGAAGTAGATTATACTTTGGGGTGGGAGGGTTTTGTATTTGATAAAGATGTGAAAATTTTTCCTAAATTTGCAAAATAGTGCAAAAGTTGACTATTTTAGCATCTGAATTTACGTAGTTCTATGTTTGAAAATATCAAGCTGTCTCCTTATAATCTATATTATGCGAATCAAAATAAAAATTGATTAAGCTAACTCCATTTTCCTTCTTTTATATATCTGCACACCAAGTGTATTTTATCCTGCATAGACACTGTATATGAAGTATCTATATATAATGATATTAAATTATATTTATCTATAGGATTTAAACCAAGCATTGATATTATGATCACAATAGATCATATAATTTGTGAACCAACATATCATGATACACTAATAATAATAATATACTGCTATCAAATAAATTCATCTGTGATATTACATGTAGACGATACTTTTAATAAGTAGCCTATCAAATATTTTGGCAAAACATAATTATTTGTTACAGATCGATATTTTATTACATGATTGAAAAATATTTACATTTTTTTGGATCTTGAATTTATCTTAAATTGAACATATGAATATTATTTTTCAAGAATATTGTCAAAAGTTAACATGAGCAGCGCAATTGCAAAACTGGCATGAGTCTTGTGCCCAGCAGCTAAATGATATTTGTTAGCGCGTATTTTTTTACGTGAGTTTGCTACTTACTGAGATACGTGTTTGCGCTATCTGCATCTAAAGATTCTGCATGCACAATCGAAGCCTTTAGAAGCTTCTGCGAGAGATATGTGCACTTGTTTTGGAACTCATCTCTATGGTCGACATAACTTGCCCTATATGTTAAGTTTGATTCTTTAATCTTGTGATATTACCTTAAGGATCTTGTTTGTTATTTTTAGATCTATTAAGAGTCGTGTATGTCATGCAATAAAAAATTGTTATGGTTTTAGATATTACAACTTTCAAATATTTTTTAATAAATGATCTAAAAAATAAAGAGCTATATGAATTTTTATACAACCAATTCAAATACTATTGATAACAAGTAGTATGTTCATGATCTATAAAAATCATATACAGTAAAATATATACTTTTTATTTTATAAAATTATAGCAAAATATTTATACAAATATATATGAGATATAATAAATAAATTATTGATTTAGAAAAATATTAACATATGTTTATGTAGAGAACATAATATAAATAGATTATTGAATTGTAGTAAATATACAAGTTATATATTTTTTTATTATTTATATGAATCTATATGCTAAATATTCTGTTGATAAAGCCTATACTATCAGGTTTTACTCATTAGACTCATCTGTTAGTAATTTTATTCCTAATCTTTTTTGGCAATACAACATTAACCTCTCTCTGAGAAACTCATTATAATCGTCAGCTTTGTTGTGGTGAATAGGTAGAGCAATTCTCGTTGTGGGTTGAGTTGGAGGGCGTATGTTTACGGAACGTTTGGAGGCGGTGAAACCATTCTTCGCGATGGAAATTTTAGAGCGGGCCCAGGAGATGGAACGCGCTAACTGTGACATTATCCATTTGGAAGTAGGCGAACCTGATTTTGCAACACCACCGCCTATTGTGCAGGCTTGTGAAGAGGCCATAGAACACGGCTTTACGCACTACACCAATTCCATGGGTGATCTCTTATTACGTGAACAATTGGCAAAATCTTATTCTAGACGCTACAATGTGCACCTTGAACCAGAGCAGTTTGTAGTTTTCCCTGGGTCGTCCTTGGCCCTGGCTACGCTCTTTCAGGTGCTTTTGCATGATGGCGATGAAGTTATTGTTTCCAATCCATGTTATCCTTGTTACCCCAATTTTATTCGCTTTGCGGGCGGAGTTGTGCAAGAAGTACTAACGCACGAAGACGATGGGTTCACATTGAGAGCAGAGGATGTCGAAGCCAAAATTACGAAGCGTACCAAAGCTATTTTAATTAATAGTCCATGCAATCCCACAGGGATTGTTATGGATGCCGAGCGCCTTCAGCAGATTTGTGCATTTGATAAGTTAGTCATTTCCGATGAAATTTATCATGGTTTAACCTATGGAGATGCTGAAGAACATAGCGTTCTTGAATATACGAAAAATTGTGTCGTTGTGGGCGGTTTTTCTAAAGCTTACGCCATGACAGGTTGGCGTTTGGGCTACTTGATCCTGCCGTTACAATTTGCTAAAAGTTTTCAAGCGTTTATGCAAAATTTTGTATTATCAACGAATTTAATGGTGCAAATGGCAGGAATTGCGGCAATCAAAGATTGTAATTCATATGTAAAACGTGCGCGTGCTATATATGATGAACGGCGTCGTTATTTATTGACAAGATTACCTGAACTAGGCTTTAAGATTCCTGTAGAACCTTGTGGGGCCTTTTACATGTTAGTAAATGCAAAACATTTAGGACAGGATTCTCTTAAATTAGCCTCAGATATTTTGGAAAAAGCTCACGTTGGTTTAACACCTGGAATTGATTTCGGTTCGCAAAGCGAAGGCTTTTTACGTATCTCCTATGCTAATTCATTACCACATATCAAAGAAGGCATGCTACGTATTGAACGCTATATTGAGTTGCTTTAGAGATAATATTTTTTAAAATCAAAATGCCCACCTCTATTATTTAATAGTGGTGGGCACATTTGTTTAAGACTATTTTATAAACAAGGTTATCACTAATTGTTATATTGTTAATATGAAACACTATATTTATGTAGAAAAATGAAAAAATTAAATATAGTGAATTCTTATAGTATAAAGTTATTGCAAAAAATAAGCCGCAATAATTTATTAAAAATTTTATATTCTTGAGTAATTTAATACGATATTATTTTTTGTGATCATGATAAAATTGTATTGCTATAACTCAGAATATAAAATCATGTATATTAATGATCATATCTAGTTAATAAATATATTATGTTAACATGATAATTAGTGTATTTAGTTACGATCAAATGACGATATTTTTTATATTTGGCGTGTAATATATGCAAATATGCATTATAATTTAAGTATGAAAATATGTGTTGTTGTTTTACTAACTAAATTAAAAATGAATATTATATACTGCAGATGAAGTATATAATATGCTTACATGATCTATCAAGATAATTGCAACGTCTAGACTAGTGACTAAATAAATTTATGCATATTATTGGACTAGTAGCAAAATATTAAAATAATGTAATATACTAGTCATGATAAGCTGGTTTGAGTCCCAAACTTGTGAGTAATGCAAGATCTTGCTGTGGGCGCTGGCCAGCTGTGGTTAAATAATCGCCTATCATTAAGGCATTGGCACCTGCCAAAAAAATTGCGCCTTGGTTTGTGCCAAAGGTTAGTGGCCGCCCACCACAGACACGTAAAGTAGCCTCTGGTAAAATCAAGCGAAACAAAGCGATTATGCGTAGTGCTTCTTGGCACTTTAAGGTTGGACGTGTGCCTAAAGGGGTATTTGGTTGAGGATGCAGAAAATTAAGTGGTATATGTTTTATGCCAAGAGCTTTAAGCTCGAGGGCAAATTCAATACGATCAAGCCATGTTTCACCAAGCCCAAAAAGTCCCCCAGTACAATTGCTAAAACCATGCATACGAGCACGCAGCACTGTCTTCTCGCGTTGGCCATGGGTTTGCGTACGACAGATTTGGGGATAAAAGCTCGCCGAAGTTTCCAGGTTATGATGATAGCGTTTGATACCTGCAGCTTTAAGGCTCTTAAGGGAATTGGCTGGTAAACGGCCAAAGGATGTACAGATACGAGTCTTTATGTGGTGAGGTAGCTTGGCTAGGCATGCTGTGATGGCAGTAATCTCTTGTTCCCCCAGAGCAGAACCACTCGCTACTAGCCCAATATGGCTGACAGGCAGCTTAGCTAAGGCGTAGATCTGTTTTAGCAACGCTTCTTGAGAGAGTAATGGGAAGGTTTGGGGGGATCCGTAGTGGCTGCTCTGGGCGCAAAAAGCACAGTCCATACTGCAATTGCCACTGCGGCAATTAATAATCCCACAAAGATCTATTTTGGATCCGAAATGTTGCAAACGCAGTTTATTAGCTTTACGCAGAAGTTCGCTATCCGATAGTTCTAATAGGGCGCGACCTGTTGCGATAGAGTTGATTTCGTCCATAGAATCTAGAAAAATAATATGTTAAATATGAAACGTAATAAATTATAGGCGAAGACACAATTTAGTTCTATGACCTGCTCAATATTATCTAAGCTTAAAGAGATATTTCTTAGATCAATGATAACTTTTGTTTGCTGATAATATGAATAGAAAATTTAGATGTATATTAATCAGTATTTTCCATAATCTGATTTAATCGTATTAAGTATAACTTATATATTTTTCAAGAAGAGGGTTGCCTTCTGGTAGCCCTCTTCTTGTTATATAGAGTAATTTATGAAGAGTGTTATAATGTATAAATGATACGCCTAATAACTAACTTCTTACAATTAATACTTTAAAATAAACATGATAATAATGCCTAAAAATCAAGATACTTATTTTAGAAAGAAGAGAAATTTAAGAAATAGAGTGATGCATCAATAAACTTGCATTGTAAATTGTACACAGTTCTGCAATTTTTCTTTAATATAAACTATCATCTCTTACGCTAACTAAGTATAGTATATATGTAAAAATATACATTAGCTTAATTATACAATTATATTTTATATAACATACGTTCAGCTTCTTCTTGTGAAATTACTTTACAATCTTTGATATCTTGAAAACCTTTGACAACTTCAGATCTAAACCAAGCATCATATCCAGAATCAAAATTTGAATATAATTGATCATACGTTACTTCTTGATTATAATTTTCTTTTAAAAGTTCAATTTTTGTCATATAGCAATCTCCATAAGTTCATTGATAAATAAACTCTAGATTTGGTATTTTGCAGATAAATCATAACACTATACTATGTATTATCGTTAATTCTAAAATTATATCTTATATCGCGTTAAGTAATATATGAATCATGAGTTATTCTTTTTAATTAATTACCAACATATTTTTTTATGTTGTGTAATCTTTACAAAATTGTATGACTATAATAAAAGATATGTTAGATTTATCAAAAGCATGAGTTTTTTACAAAAATATTTTCAAGATAATAACTCAATGCAACAGATAAGTTCTATTTAAAATCCCAATTATGTGCTGGGCTGGCACTTCCAAAGAAATGTTCATCTAGATAGCGTAAACGCAGCAGTGGTAATGGTTTGGTACCTAATTGTGCACTTACTTCCTGTGGTATACGTATCGTAAATGTATTATGTGCACGTGCCGCAAAATCTTTCAATAGGTTTGCGCGACCAAATGGAAGAGCATCTAGCGATTTGATATCTTCAGGTAACTTTTCACGATATTCAATAATAATTTTTGAATTATCATTATTGAAACGAGCGCTATAATGACGAATTATATAGCGATCATCTATGCCTGAGCCTGCTGCAGCTTGGGCGTCACTATCAGATATAAAAGCGTTACGGCCTGCAAGACTAAGAAAGGTTTGAGCATAAAAACGTATACCGTTAATTTCTTCAACATATGCGTCGTAGTTGTGGGGTTGGGCTAAATTAGCATCCTTAAGATAAATATATTAACTGTATGTAATAAAGCTATATAATTATAGTAATTCTGAAAAATTATGATAAAATACTTCACAGTGTAACTTATTTGCAGAAATTTATTTAATGCAACATATATTTGTATATACTATATAGAAACAAAAATTATAAATATATCAGATTGATTTCTACTGAACATTATAAAAATATGATCGAAATATATGAATCGATCTGTGTCCAAGTTTCTATATAGGTGAAAAATGACACCAAAGTTATGTTAAATGTATATAAAGTGTATAATTTAAACTACTACAATTATATACATATAATAACATAAAATCTTAGTAATGATTAATATAGATGTTTTAGATAAAATATTTTGCAAATGTAGTTACTTTTATGACAGTATCTTATATAGTCTTTTTACACTAAGTTAAATAGATATCTCTAGTTCACATTAGAGCGCAACCTCTAATGCAGTCTTAACTTACAAGAAGTTAGACCTCTCATGCTTTCACATGAGCGCAGACTATATCTTCATCCATTGTTGACAATGGAGCAGTATTTTTCTTCCGACCTAGGCTTTCGGTTTTACTCTCCCTCAAGGAGATAGTCGTTGAAGGTCTTCCATGCTCTAGATGAGAGTGTAGGAATTTCCCTGCTAAACACCCATTGTTCTAGCACTTAGGACATACGTTTTTGCATGATCAAGCAAAACGCGTATGTTTTTATTTCACCTTATGCAATCCTTACGTTTTTTCTGCTTTCGCACCATACAGCTTATCCTTTCGGATTACTGTTTAGGTGTAAGGCTTTAGGGGTTAAAAGCATTTAACACTGAGTTTGCATCCCTTACAGGATACAAAGGGTAATCTGTAAATAAGTGTCTGTGTTCAACCTTATTTAAACAGTTATATTGCCCATTGCCAACCTTCAGGTAAGTCAGAATGGGCCACAATTAACTGAGCCCCATTCTGTGCTGCATATACAGTTAAGTGCGTTTGGAGTGATAATCCTCCAGTGACTCCCATACCTTCAAGTTTACGATTGATAGGTTGTGAACCGATGAGATTAAAGTTGGACACGACAACTTCTAAATGTGGTCGTGTAGTTGAGAGATAATTTTGTCCATGCAAACCCCGTTGTTGAGCTGCACTACAGGCAGCACATAGAGTGCATAGAAAAATAAATAGGATAGAATAATTGAGGTATGTTTGCTTCAAGATGCTCTCCTTTACAATTTCTACGATGCTGCCGCAAAACTGATTATCAATATTTTATCTACTCTAGGAAAAAATATTATATAATGTAGCTTAATTCTTTATCTATTTGCACTGATAATTGTCAATCTGTTCTAAGTAAATTGCAACAATTTTATCATAGACTTAGCGATGTATTCAATAAAATGATTACAGTTGCTGTAAAATTCGTGAATATTTATAATATACTTAAATTATTGATTCATTTCTGATGGAAGCTTACTATACACAAGGTGCTAAGCTTGAGTAGTAGCTCTATATACATAGCTTAAAACATGCATTATATACAAAATGAGGGAGAAAAAATGTTTTTCTCCCTCAAAAATTCTATGCAGCTTAAGTAAATTTAGGCACAAATTGATAAATGAAGCTTACCAGCTGTGATTGTTTACTTTTGTGCGTTCAGTTGTGGCCGATAATGGCAGGGGCGACAGTTAACAAAGAGTTTGCCATAGCGCTCAGGGCTTTCAATCGCTTTGTTTAAATGACATGAATAGCATGAATGAGCAGAGTCTTTAGCGTGAAACGCCATGAACTTGCTTTTGGGATCTTTCATACGTCCTGCACCAGTATGGCAATTACTACAGGAAACATAGCGGCCTTTAACGGCATCTTTTTCATGATGGCATGTAAAGCAGTTCAGACCACGGTGGGATGTATGATTAAAGACTACATTCATTAATTTGGCTTTACCAGCCACCACAGTAATAGGTGATTTAATTTTTTCTGTCATTTTATAAATATCACTAGCCCATACTTTATCTGCCACAAGAAAAGTAAGTGCTAATAAAATGACACTTATATATTTCATGGAAAGCTCCTTTCACATTCTTGAAACTAAAGGAAAAGTAACTAGGAGTGTCATGTTAACGTGGATGTGATTTTCCTCGTCCTCTTCTTAGGAAGATAGCGCGGCAATTGTAGTCACGTTAACTCACGTGTGTTGCAAGCTTAAAAAGATTTTGCTGCATATTATTTACACTTTATCTTTACAATGCAATCTATTTATATAATATAGCTTTTAAGCCTGCAGTGTGTACATAATCTGACTTGAAATGTAGCGAGCTGTTGATGCTTCATTGGCACTAAGAGAACGAGTTCCAAAATGACAGGTGTAGGGGTTTGAGCTGCTTTTCCTTAGCAATTAGCTCGAGATGGAGCATTCCAAAGGCTTGCGCATCCAAATTTGGAATCGCAATTCGCTCACGCAGATCTACCGTGGGGAGGTAAGAATTACACTTTGCACACCAATGCAAACTTTCACCATGGCTATCTTCGTCACAAGTCAAGATTTCTATTTGTTTACTTTCTGCTATCCCGCAAACTGGGCACGCTAAGCGCAAAAAACGCCAATTTGCACCGCAGAGGCCACAGTGGAGATGTTTTCTACCACCGCCTCCTAGCAAATAAGTATTTCTTTCATCAATGACAGCTTTATCTAGCCAAGCAATGGTGGGTAGAGAACCGCAAACAGGGCAATAACCTTGTTGCCAAATGTTATTGGTCTCCCAGGGCCATTCTTTTTCAAGATTTGCTGGGCCATAGTTCTTTAGAACAACTGCTTTCAAAAGACTTGAATAAAGAAAAGTCGCTAAAAAATGCAGGATGCCAGCATCAAGATTTTTGCTTGTAGCTAGGTCACTTAACAGAGTGCCATCATTTAAGAGCACAGCATCAAGCAGTTTATGTTGATCCTCGAGCGTTACTTGGCCCAGATAACTGTAGTAGGGTTCTAAGCTATCTGTTAAGGCAGGTATGGCTTGCAGCTGCGGCCAGAGTTTTGTGCGAGCGTAAGCTAGCGCACCACTCACATCAGGCATGGTATAGTGCGAAAGCAAGGAGGCGCCTAATTGTAAGCGGCTTGGTTCACATTGCGGCAAGTTTATGGCTGCTACTAGCGGATCTTCTAAGAGTTCAGCTGTGAGAGTTTCGGCTTGTGTTAAGAGCGGTGAAAAAGCTGTTAAAAGTGACGCAAGAGCAGGGCGCCAAGCAATAATATCATTGAGAGTTTCTGCTGTTGTTTGGCATGACTGTTCCATGTAGGGTTCCCACCGGATCCTTGGAAGACTTGGAAGATAAAGAAAATAAACGCGTAGGCTTCTAACTACTTATGATACATTTCTGCCCCTGAATATTTAAAAATAATACAGGGGCAGAAGTATCAATATTATTAGAATGCTGCGTATTCGTAATAATGTTCTTTTTCTTCAGCGAGTAAGAAGATGACATTAACATCGCGCTGATCTGCGAGAAATGCTTTTGGAAATGTCTTTTTGATTTTGGCAAGACGCTTTTTGGCTTCTGCTAAAATTTCAGACCGTTCACCAAACAGCATGGTACCCGTAGGACAGGATTTGACACACATAGGTAATAACCCATTACTTACGCGATCAAAACACATGTCACATTTGGTTAACATCTTCGTAACAGGATCTAAACGCGGGATATTGTATGGACAAGCTTCAATAACAGCTTGGGCATCTTCTGGGCTCAGTTGGGCACTTTTTTCGGTGCAAAGAATGGCGCCTGTAGCCTCATCTTGAATAATGGCACCAGGCACTGCCATATCAGCAACATCTTTACATACAGGATGAATGCAGTGGCGGCATTGATCGGGGAAGAAGTTCCACATCACGCGGCCATCAGCAGTCTTATGTTCATGAAAGCGGACAAGTTTGTAGTTGCAAGGGTTAAGATCAGGAGGGTTTTGATGCGTTCCTGTCTGTTTAGTTTCGATCGCCGGTAAATTGTGCCAGTCTTTGCAAGCCATCTGGCAGCCGCGACAGGCCGTACAGCGTGTGGTATCGATCAAAAAGGATTTGGGCATGGTGAATCTCCTTGATTGGGCGCATTCATAAGAGAATGCGCCCTTGCAACAAAAACTTAGGCAATTTCCGTCAGCTTTTCAGCTTTGTAGATATCAACCATGCAAGCCTTATCTTCCTGAATGGTTGTATTGGGATCATACACGCCTGTGGTTAACCGGTTCGTTGAGTCACCACATTTGGGAGTGAGCCAGCCAAAAGCAAAAGGCATACCAATTAAATGCACGGTACGACCCATAATGGTAAAGGGTTTTAACCGTACAGTTACCATGGCAATGGCTTCCACCTTGCCGCGAATGCTTTCGACAATGACGCCGTCACCATTCTTAATGCCTTTGATGGCGGCTAATTCTTCGCTCATTTCCACGTAGAGCTGCGGTTCTGCTTCAAGGAGATTGGGGGTATTACGCGTTTCACCGCCACCACACCAATGCTCAGTCATGCTATATGTTGTCAGCACAATAGGATACTTTGGATCACCAGGTGCTGCCAATTTATCAAGATCAGAGTCATAGCTTAAGTAGACAGGGCTACTTAATTGTTTGGAGAAGGGATGAGCCTTCAATGGTGTTTCTACAGGCTCATAGTGTTCTGGGAAGGGACCATCAGCACGGCCAGGACCATAAAGATGGCCAAGACCATCAGCACACATGATAAATGGTAGACGCCCTTTTTCACGATCAGCAACTGGTGCGCCACCACCATCAATGACATCCATGCCGTCTTTCCACTTGCTGCCATCCCATTCAATAACAGGCAAGTTGGGATTCCATGGTTTGCCATGTGTGTCAACTGAGGCACGATTGTAGAGTACCCGGCGGTTGACAGGCCAACACCATGACCATTTGGGATACAGGCCAAGTTTGGCTTGAGCTGGAGTCTGACTCTTATCGCGGTTTTTAGATTTGTTGCCACCTGCTTCGGTGTAGCTACCACAGTAGAGCCAGTTCAAGGAAGAGGTAGAGCCATCTTGGGCGAGATCAGCGAACTTATCGACTTGCTCACCACGCTTATGCATCGTGCCACCGACAGTGACATCCTTCCAGTACTGACCATTGATGCGTTTAGTCCATTCTTCTGCTTTAAATTCTTTGGGCCAATACAGGTTGAGAATCGGTTCAGGCAAAACGCCATTTTCTTTCCGATAGAGGTCACGGATCTTATTGATGAGCGGCACGATCATATTACCAAAGTCGCGGGCTTCACCAGCTGGTTCCACAGCTTTGTCGAACCATTGCAACCAACGGCCACTATTAGAAATGGTGCCTTCTTTTTCAATACGGTGAGCTGAAGGTAATAAGAAGACTTCAGTCTTAATTTTAGAAGGATCAGCACCAGGACGATGCCAGTTGTCTGAGGTTTCGGAATTATGCACTTCGCCACAGACCATCCAATCCAGGTGATCTAAGCAGGCCCGCACCTTATGGGTATTGGGGAAGCTTTGACAGGGATTGACACCAAAGACAAAGCCACCGCGCATTTTATCTTTGTAAGCGCGGTCAATGACTGAATAGTAGGAAGTGTTACCTGTTGGCTCTAATTTGGGCAACCAACTGTACCCAAAGTCATTTTCTGGAGTTGCGGCATCACCGAACCAACCTTTGAGGAGGCTGACCATGTATTTGGGGTTATTGCTCTTCCAGTTAACGCTATTGGGCAATTCTTTATTGGGCGTACAGCCTTTAAGATAAGCATCCAGAGTTTGGAACTGGGCCCGCAGCATGGGTAGGTATCCAGGAAGACTATCATAAAGGAGAGCATGGTCAGTAGAGCCTTGCACATTGGGCTCACCACGCAAGGCGTTAATGCCACCACCAGCTACGCCGATATTGCCGAGTAAGAGTTGAATAATAGATGATGTTCTGATGATTTGTACGCCATTTGTATGTTGAGTCCAACCCAAAGCATACATAATGGTGCCGGCTTTATCAGGTTTACCTGTGGCACAGAAATCATCATACACTTCGATAATGGTTTTCTCAGGAATACCAGTCACGTCAGACACATTTTTCAAAGTGTAACGCGAATAGTGTTTGCGCAATAAATTAATGACGCAGCGGGGATTTTTCCATTCATCATCCACTACGAGCATGCCATCATTGCCCTTAGAAAACGCCCAAGCTTTTTTATCATAGGTGCGAGTCTCGCGATTTAAACCGCTGAACACACCATCGACAAAGTCGTAATCAGGACCAACAACCACACTCGCATTGGTGTAGTTTTTGACATATTCTTCCTGATACAGCTTTTTCTCAAGAATATAATTGATCATGCCACCCAAGAAAGCGATATCTGAGCCTGAACGAATCGGCACATGCACATCGCAACGGGCGGAAGTACGTGAAAATTTAGGATCCACATGGATCAATTTTGCGCCATTATCTTTGGCGCGTAAAACCCATTTCATCGAAACTGGATGATGTTCTGCACAGTTACTACCCATGATCAGGATGCAATTGGCGTTTTTAATATCAATCCAGTGGTTGGTCATTGCACCGCGTCCGAACGACTCTGCCAGAGCCGCAACAGTGGGGCTGTGTCAGACCCGGGCCTGGTGGTCAATACTTACGACACCCAGGCCTTTCATGGCTTGATGGATAGCAGCACATTCTTCGTTAGATGCGTGGGATGTGCCCATCCAAAAGACTGATTCAAGGCGGTTAACGGTTTGACCTTTTTCATTTTTTAAAATGAGGTCTTTGTCGCGTGCTTCTTTAACTAAATGTGCTATACGATCGGGAGTCCAATCCCAATCTTTTTCGACCCATTTATCACTATAGGGTGCGCGATACATTGGCTTTGTGGGCCGATGTTTGTTTGTGTACATGCTCCATAAGGAGGCACCTTTGGCGCAGAGTGAACCTTCGTTAATGGGAAAATCTGGATCACCTTCGGTAGCGATGAGTTCGCCATTGCGCTCATAGGCAATAACTTGACAGCAAACTGCACAGAACGGACAGACACTTGTTACGGCCCGGCAGTTTTTAATTTTGAGCTCTTTGGCGTAAGCCTTGGCTTCGGTTAAGTCAAAACCTAATTGACTTAACGAAATGCAAAGCACGCCAGCACTGACGCCTTTGAGAAAGGCGCGACGCGTACTATTCATGCGTATGCTCCTAAGAATACAACCAAGCTATAGCCTGGGGCGACTATGTTGGTTTGCCTCAAAGCGACTAGCCGATGCTAGGCCGCTTCTGACGATTTAAAAATTCATATTAGTTTAGCTAACATTGCGCTTTTACGCAAGGATTGTAGCGAAAATTGAAAGACCTTATGAGGTAACAGAAACAGCACTATAGAAATGCTGTAGTTTGGGTCAGGTTATAAAAGATTAGACTTCATGTTGCGCGGCAAGATAAAGAAGCGCATTTTAATGTTTACCAAACTATAAGACAGAAATCGTGTTAAGTTAAAATCGAAGATTTAAAAGTATAAGATAGTAAAGATATTATAAAATATGCTTTTTGAACTTCACAAATATATATTTAAAAATAAAATTATCGAGATTTAAAATAAGATTAAAATGAAAAAATTATAATTAAAATAGTTGTAATAAAAATTTTTATAATAGAAAAATTTTCTACATTTATGATGAAAATTATTATTTAATATTTTATATCAAGCATTATTATAGTTTAATTCTAATGTTATATGGTTATAATAATGTTTCTATGACGTATATGTGCTATGTTAATTTAATATTGGTTGAAAATTTAAGTTCATTGTTTATTACTATTTTTGCGTAAAAGTTGTTGCCGCTGGCCTTCACGTAAGAGTGCTAAGCCAAAGGCTAACAACACTGGCGCAGCAATTAAACCTATTGGCCCAAAAGTGTTGAGGCCACACACAATGACAATGATTAAGACCACAAATGGTGCTTGAATGCCGTGGCGCAAAAACATCGGGCGACAGATACTATCAATATTGGATACAACAAGTAAGCCCCAAAGAGTTAGACCGACTGCCGCAAAATGTGAACCTGTAAACCATTGCAAGAGAGCTAATGGTCCCCAAACCAACATGGTACCGACGACAGGAATGGGCGCCACAAAAGTAGCTAGTAAACCCCAGAACGCAGGAGATTCGATGCCAGCAATTGCAAAACCAACACCACAGAAAATACCTTGAATCAGGGCTACGAGCACAATGCCTAAAACAATAGCTTTGAGAGCCCGTCTTATGGCGTCAATGAGCCTGCTTAATAAGTCATATGGCATTGCAAAGATTTCACAGGTTATATATTTGGCTGCTCTTGCGTAGATGGTAAAAAGAACCGTTAAGATAATAAATAAACAGAGCACCCAAAGTAATGACATTGTGCCACCTAAGAGACCAACAGCTCGATGCCAGAGCAAGATGGGATTAAAAAGATCGCCTCCGGTATTAAAAAAATTATTAATATTTGTTGTTAATTCATCTGCAATGTTACTTAAGTGAGGATAATCGTTTAAAGACGGTAGATGTGCATTAATAAAGCTTTTGATATTTTCAGGTAATAAAACTTTCAGTTTTTCAGATAAGTCCATTGTTTTGAGCTGTTCAATACCACGACTTGCTTGAGGCGCTACTAAGAGTACAAAAATAACAGTAGGTATAATAATAAAAGCTAAAATGGTTGAAACATAGGCAACAATGGGATAACTATGCAGCAATTTACGGCGTAGTTTAGATTGACTCGGCAAAGTTCTAATTTTTTTTAATGACTTTAATTTTAATTGACGATAAAGTGGTAGTAAGAGACAAGAAGCGCAGAACGCCATAAAGGTTGTGCCAGGATAAGGAAGAATGATGATTCCACAACTAATTACAGCAAGGATAAAAAAGATTCTGCTTTGCGGCACTAACATCATTTGGCTCCACATTTAATTGCAAAAGCTGTTAATGTTGCTTATATTTCAGCTATCAGGTGACATATATGTAAATTGCGACTCAATTTTTCTGCTTTTGAGTGCACTTATATTTGACATAATTAATACATAGATTAAATCACTAAATTTATGAGCTTGAAAAATATACTTAGTACAATATAGAATAATGCATAAAAACATAAACTAATAATAAAGATTATATATAAAACAGCATTTAAAATATGTAAACATATCAATTTATAGAAAACTAATAATTAAAATTTATTAGATCAATAATTTTTGCGTAGATATGCTTGTTTTTTTAGTTAGTGCTTCTGGGTAACACACATCTTTAAAATAAGTCGCTTTTTTTGCTTGATAAGCAATTGCTTTAAAAAAACTTAAATGATTATCAAATTCAGAAGACAATGGATGAATCAAGCTATCATCAACAGAATAAATGCTTAATTTTCCACGTACGTGAAAGGGCTGTACAGGGCGGATATTACGCAACAGCCAGGCAAAGTCGTTTTTGATATTTTTAAAGGTGGCATGTTTAGGTTCTAAAGATGGCCCTAAATCTGCAGGTTGCGTAGGACGCACTTCATAGAGTTCAGCAATAGCTAGGGCAAATCCGCCTGGTGCAATATCTCTCTCTGGTGTAGGGAGAATAATATCACCTAAACTTGCGCATATGAGCAAATCACCGCGATATTTTGGTCGCCATGTTCTTAATTCTATGGTTTTATATTTTAGGGCAATTAATGTGGCCCAAGGTTGACGAATTGAAATGGCTTTCATAAGTTCCTTTTGGCGCGTTCATAATACACATGTTCTGACTTTTGAAATGCCCAATCTAAACAATGTTTGATAACTATACTTTGAGTTATTGAGCAGAAAAGTGCTTACTTATTTCTCAACAAAGCAATAGCTTTAAAGAAATCATTAACTTGATATTACTTTGCGATAGGCAGGATCACTTGAACTTGCTTCATCTATTAATTGTAATATCTACGATTCTTATATACCATGACGTCATCATGTAATATGATATAAGGTTTATTTTTAATGCTTTTATATCCATGTTGAATGTACATACTAGAACAAATTAGAGAGTTCGCAATTATCTTCTGTCATGCAAGTAGATAAAACATAGAATGAGAACTTCTTTTTCAATGAGATGTAAAGATATCTTGATGTTGTCTTAAAAATATATTAAGTAAATATTTTAGCACAAGAAGTTCTGCGCTGTGTGATAATACTGGTAAGTGACGTGAAGGTATGTGCTTAAATAGAATGTCTGTCTCAATGAGGCAAAAAGATTGGTGGAACACACAGCAAAGTGCATCCCACCTTATGATTATTTCTTTTTCTATCGTTAAGAGTATAAGCACATTTACACTTGTATTTTTTTGCCTTAATTTCTTCTATCCTGTTCTTTAGCTGCGCCAGCAATTTATTTCTTGGCGTCCTGTAAACATCTCTTTAATTCCTCATTATCTTTTTTCAATGCATCTACCTGTTTCCTCAATTCTTCTTCAGTTTTATTCCGCATTGCATCCTTTTTCTCCCACTCTGCTTTCTCGCTCTTCCATTCATCCTCCTTTTTCTTCCATTGTGCCTGATTTTCATTCCATTCATCACTAAAGTATTGCTCATAAAGGGTACTCATCTCTTCTATTCCTTTCTCTGTTTCTAAAAGTTGTTTGATCCGATTATGGATTTTGGGAAATTCGTTTAGGAACTGTTTGTCTCCCAAAAAAATTTGCATTAAATGGGATATTCTACTCCCATCATTAACTTTTGCATTGATGAAGATCATCACCTCTCCATCATCAATTGCTTTACCAATATTAGCGATTGTTCTCTTGACAACATATTTAGTTTTGCCGTAACCAAATAGATCACCCTTGGTGACATAAATTAGGATCACATCAGTAATGTTTGAAGTATCTTCCCCAGGATCAGTAGTGTCTACTGTCACTAGGGCTGTATTATATCTTGCGGTACGGATGTGATCCTTCACATGGCGCTTTTGAATCTCGACGATAACCTTTCTTTCATCCCCTAAAGAGCAGATGAGATCAATAATCGCCGATCGACCTTGAAGATTGAGCAGTTCGACCTGCGGCAAATTAGTTTTTACCTTTATCGTGAGATCTTCTAAGCAGGTCTCAACGAATTCTTGGCAAAAATCTAAGTCCTCAGCCGCTTTCCGAAAAAAGACATCATCGAACAGAGTAAGATGTGGTACACAATCTCTTATTTGTGTCTTCCTTGGCATTTTATTGTCTTGTCTCCTTTAATTAATACATCACGCTCATGTAGCATATTTAGTTGCAGGGTCGGCAGTTGATGCCTAAGTGGGATTTAGGCTTGTTCAATCAATGCGAGCACATCTACAATTTTTGAGGAGTTAGTTAAAGTACATTACACGTAATAAGCTCGCTATGGCAAGTATCGCACCTTGTTGACTTTACGACTATAGTTAAGCTGAAATGACGATACGTTGCAAGAGTCTTCATCGTAAATATTACGGTTCTAGAATTTGATTGCCTTGAATAGGGCAACCCAAGCTCAATGTTTGGCGATCTGACCTGATCACCAAGAATTCAACGTGTAGAAAGGTATTACGAAGTGACAGTGCCACGAGCTTGATACACAAAAGGGGTACAGCTTAATTGTAGCACATTAAGCGAACTGATCAATGACACTATCTCATGGAAGCGCCAAAAGCAAAAGAAGAACATTTCTTTATAAACAAACTGTGTAGTAAGGTGTAACTGACACATCTCGAATTATCGATTGACAAAGAATAAAAATATTGCTGTTGTTTAGAGTAGAATTTAAACAACATATAATTATCAATTTTTTTAATGAGATGTATAGATATCTTGATATTGTTTTAAAACTACCGTATTAGGTACATACTTGCCATATAAGAAGTTCTAAAGGAAAAAATAAACTGCTATGTGATGATACTTGAAAGTGTATTGAAGAGCTGTACTGAAATAGAATGTATATATCAATGATGTAAAAATAGTGGTAGAACACACAGCAAAGTGCATCCAATATTTTGATTATTTTCTTTTTAGAGCAAAAAAATATAAGCACATTAACCATTAGATTATATGGTCAACATCGTTCTAAATCATAACATTCTTTACCTTAATTTCTTTTGTTTTGCTATTTAGCTGCGCAAGCAATTTATTTTTTTAATAACTGAAATCTTCTCCTCAATGTATTTAACTTTATCTTCCATTCAGCAGAATTTTTTATAAATGCATTTAACTGTATCTTCCATTCAGCATAATTTTTATTTAGTGCATCTCTCTGACTCTTCAATTCAGCATAATTTTTCTTTAATGCATCTTTCTGTATATTAAATTCTGGATCATTTTTCTTCAATGCATCTTCCTGGCTCTTCAATTCAGCATAACTTGTCTTTAATGAATCTTCCTGGCTCTTCAATTCAGCATAAATTTTCTTCAATGAATCTTCTTGACTCTTCAATTCAGCAGATTTTGTTTTTAATGCATCGTTCTGTTTTTTCAATTCCGCAGATTTTTTCTTCAATACATCATCCTGCTTCTTCAATTCAGCTTGCTTTCTATACATTTCATCTACACGTCTCTTCAATTCTGAACACTTTCTTTTCCTTTTCTTTTCCTTTTTCTTCCCTTTTGCCTCATTTTCATTCCATTCATCACTAACGTTTTGCTCATAAAGTGTACTCATATCTTTTATTCCTTTCTTTGTTTCTAAAAGTTGTGTGATCAGATTATAAATTTTTGAAAATTCTTTTATGAACTATTTATGTTCAAGAAAAATTTACATTAAATTTGATATTTTACTCTCATCATTAACGTTTGCATTGATGATCAATTGCTTTGCCAATATGCGACAATATTCTCTTGATCATATATTTGGTTTTGCAGTAATAAAATAAATCACTCTTGGTTACATAAATTATGATCACATTAGTAGTGTCTACTGTCACTACGGCTGTATTATATCTTGCATACGGCTTTTGAATCTCGATGATAACCTTTCTCTCATTCCCTAAAGAGCAGCTGAGAGCGATCATCGCCAATCTACCTTAAAGATTGAGCATTTCAAACTGCGGCACATTAGTTTTTACCTTTATTGTGAGATCTTCTAAGCATCTCTCAACGAATTCATGACAAAAATCTTAGTCCTCAGTCGCTTTCCAAAAAAAGACATCATCGAAAAGAGTAAGAGATTGTACAAACTTTCTTGTTTGCGTCTTCCTTGGCATTTATTTGTCTTATCTCCTTTGAATAATACATCACGCGCATGTAGCATATTTAGTTGCAAGGCAGCAGTTGATGCCAAAGGGACTTCAGGATTTTACACTTAATACGAGCGCATCTACAATTTTTGAGTGGACAGATAAAGTACATTACACATAATAAGCTCGCTATGGCAAGTATCGCGCCTTATTTACTTACGACTAGAGTTAAGCTTATATGACGATACATTGCGAGAGTTTTCACCGTAAATACCAAGTGACTTAAGTTGCAGGCAGCAGTTGATACCTAAGGGGATTCAGTGTTTGCACTTAATACGAGCACATCTACAATTTTTGAGTGGACAGATAAAGTACATTACACATAATAAGCTCGCTATGGCAAGTATTGAATCTTATTTACTTACGACTAGAGTTAAGCTTAAATTACTATACGTTGCAAGAGTCTTCACCGTAAATATATAAGTGATAGCGCCACGCGCTTTAGTTTTTAGTTACATTTTAAGATACCCACAATGAGAAAATTTAATTTTAGCTTTTTAAGTAAACTTATCAATTAAACTATCGCACACAAACGTCAAAATAAAAAAAGAAAAGCATTTCTTTGGAAACAAATAGTGTCTTAAATTGTATCTGAAATTGTATATGAAACTTCACTCAAGAATTATGTTGATTGATTTAGAGTTTTTTGTTCACTTCTATAAACTAGAAAATTTTTGCAAACTACTATCTTGAAGAGAAAAAAGATGAACATGATATCTATATCGTCCTAACAATAAATACTTAATGTTACGTTATTTAATCATATTAGATATTTGTATAGTATATAATTTATTCATAAGTTATTTAATATATACAAAACATTCATATAAATTTTATCATTTACAGTACTATATCTAAATGCATGTTACGTTTCTCCAAAATGTTTGATCATCATATGTTGTCATAACCATTTTTCTGGTCAGCCATTCAAAAATATCTGATCAATGTAATAAGTTTTGATATGATGATATCTTATTTTTCACTTTGCATTTTTTTTAATTCTTGACAAGAAAGGTCAAATCCTCTTTCGCAAGATTCACTAAAATATTTTTTAGCTTGAGCGATGTTTTTTTGTGTTCCTTGTCCAGTTAAATATAAAAGCCCGAGAAAATGTGCAGCATGTGGATCTTTATTCTTATGGGCAAGTGAAAAAAAGTGAAAGGCTTTTTTATAATCGCGATTAATTTCATCGCCTGAAAAATACATAAGCGCTAAATTCATCTGCGACGCCACATCATTTTGCTGAGCGCCTTTCTCATAGTATTCTACGCATTTTGCATAATCTTTGCGCTGCTCACAGTAAAACAGCCCGAGATTAAAGTGGGCATTGGTGACACCCTTATCAGATGCTTCTTTAAAATATATAAACGCTTTGTCAAGATCTTTATCAACACCTGTTCCCATAGCATACATTAAACCAAGAGCATTTGTTGCTTCATCATAATGTTGGTCGGCAGCTTTCAGATACCAAGAAACAGCTTGTTTATAGTCTTGTGCTACACCTAATCCTTCTTCATAACAGACACCTACCATGAATTGAGCATTTGCTAAGCCAAGGTTAGCAGCCTGTAAAAACCATTTATAAGCATTTTCATAATCGTTTTTATCAGCATACATGGTAGCTAAATTATGTTGAGCAAAGGGATGTCCATGCTCTGCTGCATCTAAATAGAGTTTAAAAGCCATTATTGGATCTTTCTTAACCACAATTCCTTGCCTATACATATCACCTAAAGTTGCTTTAGCATAAAAATTACCTAGCATGGCAGCTTTAGAATATAGCTCAAATGCTTTTTCGTAATTTTGAGCTACCCCTTCGCCTCTATAATATGCATTACCTAGGAGATTTTGTGCATCAGAATTGCCGTTATTAGCAGCTTCAGTTAAAGCCGTGATATCGTAGCTAACAGCATTATCTGCCAAGGTATAGGTTGCAGGATAAGCTAACAATAGTAAACATATAAAGCATAATATACGCAATAACATCACGAAATCCTCATATGTGAATCATGTTATTGACTATTGTGTGTAGTTAGGCATTGTATAAACTTAGAACATGATCTTAGGTTTTTAAATACAAAGAAAGGGTGCAGAGAAAACATCTTTGCACCCTTTCTTTGAAACATAATTGAAATTAAACTGCTGCCTTCATGGCATTTTGGGTTGCCGCTGCTGCAGCCGCAGCTTGATTTTTAATCTGCGCATCAAGATTGCTGGTCATCGATTTGGATGTGGAGAGCATGTAAATTTCATGGGGATCAAGGATAAGAATGACAGACCCATCGCCCATAATCGTTGCACCAGAAATACCTTGCAGATCACCTAAGTATGCCCCTAAAGGTTTGATAACGATTTCTTGACGTTCAAGGAGTTGATCGACTACCAAGCCTAAGCGCCGTTCATTATCATGAATGACAACGACAGAAAGCATATCAGGCAATTGTTTTGCCGGAGGAAGACCAAGCATTTCCGAAAGTTCTACAATACCTAACACATCACCGCGGAGAGTGACAGCCTTACGTCCCTTGATATCTGTCAAACGTACGGACTCAATCTTGGTTGTTTCGGCAACAGCGTCAAGGGGAATAGCGTACATTTGTCCCGCCACATTGACCATAAGAGCATCGATAATTGCCAAAGTGAGGGGCAAAATTAAGGTAAATTTCGTACCTTTACCTACTTCTGAGTAGGTATTCACGCTTCCTTTCAGGTTTTTAATGTTGGTACGTACAACGTCCATACCCACACCACGACCTGAAATATCTGTAATTTTTTCCGCCGAGGAAAAACCTGGGGCAAAAATCAGCTCACGGGCCTCTGAATCATCCAATTGGGCAGCGTCTTCAGCAGAAATAATACCTTTCCTTACAGCTACTGCACGCATTTTTTCGGGATCAATGCCCTTGCCATCGTCTTCAATTTCAATGGCGACAGAATTGCCCTTATGAAAGGCACGTAAGGTTACGCGGCCTTTAGCAGGTTTGCCGCAAGCCAAGCGCTCTTCTTCTGATTCAATGCCATGATCCACAGAGTTGCGGATCAAATGTACCAGGGGATCGCCAATGACCTCAACTACACTCTTATCTAATTCAGTCTCTTCACCTTCCATGACAAGATCGACCTCTTTGCCGCTCTTACGCGATAAATCACGCACAAGGCGGGGAAAGCGGGAAAAGACAGAAGAGACAGGAACCATGCGCACTTTCATGATGGTATCTTGGAGGTCATCAGAAATACGCGCCATAGCATATGTGGTTTCCGAAATATCTTGGGCTACTTCAGCGATGTTGATATTGTTGGCGCTTTCCAAAGATCTGGCAATCAATGTATAGCGGTTGCGGTTAATAATCAGCTCACCAATGGAATTCATAAGGTGATCAAGCCGCCATTGATCCACACGGATAGTGGAGGCACCTTTATGTTGTTGCTGGTTATGGGCAGGAGCAGCGGCAGCGGCAGGGGGAGTGGCAGCAGGTTTAGCTGCAACAGGTTCTGCCGGTTTAGGAGCAGCAGGTTTAGCTGCTTCTGGTGCAGGTTTGGGAGCGGGTTTAGGTGCCTCTGCTGCTGGTTTGGGAGCAACAGGTTCTGCATGTTTTGGAGCGGGTTTAGCTGCAACAGGTTCTGCCGGTTTAGGAGCAGCAGGTTTAGCTGCTTCTGGTGCAGGTTTGGGAGCGGGTTTAGGTGCCTCTGCTTCTGGTTTGGGAGCAACAGGTTCTGCAGGTTTTGGTTCTGAC
>JAFTDU010000087.1 GCA_017454005.1 Desulfovibrionaceae bacterium
AAGCAAAGTTAACTTTATAGTAGTGAATATGGATCATACTGCACACTTATGATCTTACATAACTTTGTTGATTGTAACATCTATCTCAAACATCAATGAAACATTACGAAAAAATCTATATGATACTACAATTTTTTTTCATAAAATAATAATATATCATAAATAAATATATCTACTATACTACAATCATTTGTCTACTTTATTAACGAGATCAGAATGTACTTAGTGCATATAAATTTAGGATAAAAAATAGTTATGCTTGCTCAACCATATTCACTACTATTATAATTTTAGAAGTGGCAAAGATTCTTTTTGCACTTGATGAGTATATAGGCTTGAACTTAAAAAACTGGCAATTGAGACTCAAGCCTCAAGCGCACACGCAAGAAATTTTACCAGTGAACTCATAACTGTTTATTTAAGCATAGGTCAAGGTCGCGAATTGCTTTTTGCATGATTTTAGCAAAACTTACACTTTGCGATATTACGTTGCGCCAACATGTTTGAACGTAGTTTTGTGAGAGTCCAGATTGTCTGACAGTTTTCTTAAAGTTTTTTGGTTCAGTCTTTCAAAAATATGGGCGTAATGCAATACTGTAATAGCAGAATTTTGTGTTTGAATTCTTGATGGATGAAATAAAAGCACCAAATTTATTCTAGTATTTTTGGGCGAGTGTAGCAATGCATATAAGTAGCAGCAAAACTATTAACTCTGTAATACTTTTTTAGTAATGGTGTATGCCAAGATGTAAGCACGCCTTTACTTTTTTAAGTAATCTTTGTTGTTCTTTTTTTAAATATAGAGCAAAAAAAGTTTAGATAAACTTTGCGTATGCCAAGTTAGACTCTAATAGATAATAGGTTTCTAGCACTTTATCTTTAATCATCTTGACTTTTTTGGAGATAGCGCACTTGCAAGAAGTAGAACATTGAGCATGGAATTAAAAGTCAAGAATAGGGTACTTAAATTAAAGAGCGCAATTTTTTTGATCAGTAGATATTGAAGCACTGACTATTAGACAACAATACCCATACATTTTGACGCAAATGCTATTTAGCTCTCCTCAAGTTGGTTGAATTCATCCACGCGTCTTGCATGCCGATCTCCCAAAAACTTAGCACTTAAAAAAGCCTGAACAATGGCTTTGGCAAGCTCAACGCCTGTCATGCGAGCACCAAGGCATAAGACGTTTGCATTGTTGTGCTCGCGGCTCAGTTTGGCATGCAATTCAGTATTGCAAAGGGCTGCACGAATATGCGGATGTCTGTTTGCCACCATTGACATGCCAATACCTGTACCGCACACAAGGATACCTAGAGCATCATCTGCTTGGCGCATTCTGCGGCACAAGTCATGGGCAAAGAGTGGGTAATCACAACTTGCACATGAAGATGTGCCACAATCTACTACACTATGGCCCGCACTGTTCAAAGTTTCTTTGATGGTTTCTTTTAATTGAAAACCAGCGTGATCACAGGCAATATAAATAACGCCCATACTAAACTCCCATAAAGTGTAGATTTACATATAATGAGTGGCTAAAACACAATATGAAGATTGATGTACGCGGAGGAGAAACCATTTTTGATTTTAGAGGGTTATCGTGCATGCTTGAAGCATATTTGAGTTTGAGTGATACACAGCAATAGATGCAGCAAGCTAAATTTCCTACTGATATCATAGCGCAACGAAATCTGCGAATACGCTCTAGAGCAATTGTAGTTCTGATGTCTAGAGCTATTTCTTAACTATAAAAAAGAGTTAGTTATTTGCGGAATGATTACGTTAGCCACAATGTTGGAATATCCTAGAGTAAAGTATCTAGATTCGTGCAAACTATTTAAAAATCTCGTTTAAAAGTAAAAGCTTACTCAGTTTGGGCTGTATATTGTGCTAAGGGTAAGACCTTCACACCTTGTGGAATTGTTAAGTTGAGTTGTGATTTATCAATAGTTGTAACAGCTTCTCGCTCTTTAACAAGTAAGACAGCGCGTTCGCCACGCGTGTTTTCTAAATTAATTCTACTGGGCAGATTATCGTCAGCATATTCGATTTGCATATTCCAGCCACGGCCCTGTGGTTTTTCAAGCCAGGTAAGCACACGTCCTTGACCATCTAAAGTAATAGCTCCTTGAATGCGTTCAGCCAAGGCATAGCTTGGATAGCCTTTAGATCCTTCTGTCACTTGCCCGTGTGTGCGACCAAAGACAGCTGCAGGATTGCCTGTTAAAAGATCCGCTAAATTTTTCAGGGTCAAGGGTAGGGGGATTCCAATTTTCAGCATGGGTTTATTGCTGCCTTGATGGGTGTAGGCTTTACCATCTACAGGGGCTACCAATAAGAAGGTGCTGCGGTCGTCGTAGATTTTTGCAATAACAGAACCAACCCCAGCCATGGCGTCTAAGCGAATGGTGTTTGTGTCAGCCCCCCAGAGAATGGCTGTAACCCGGCGCGTATCACCTTTCATACCAAGGCGTAAACTCAATTGGAGCCTATAGGGATTGTGCGGTGTGCTGTTAGCTAAAAATTTTTGCCAGGTTGCCTCATTATCTTTTGGAAGAGTTGGGCTTGGTTGTTGCTTTACACACCCTGTAAGACAAAGTAAGCACAAGCAAAGTCCAAAAATAAAAGTGCGCATAAATGCCTTTATAACTAATGAGCTTAAAATTATTAGTATAAGAGATTGAGACACTACAAAATCTTAATCTTTTATTAATTAGCTTTGTACTTAAAAGGCAATTCTTTTGTCAATATTAAACTTGTGTGAATTCATGAAAGAATTAATATGCAACTTAAGATAATGATTATCTCTTGATCAATGTTTAAACGGTATTGTATAAGATAACACGTTGCTCTTATCGATTTAAAATATTTACACAATATAAGCAGATAATTTTCTTGCTTATTCTTAAGTTTTTTAGATCAAGTTTAGATTAATATTTTGTTTATGTAGCATGTATCGTTGTGCGATGAAATTATTCTTGATCAAAGATAGATGCAAGAAAAAATCTTTAATTGTAACTTAGATTCTGGAGATTCTTTAGAGTTGTTATGTAAAATTATCGTCTGCAATGATTTTTTGAGATAAGCTTTGATAGCTGCTCTATATCTGACACCACCATAAATAAAAATGGTAGGCTCTCTTAGTGAACAAAAGGAGCCTACCAAAGTATTCTACTGACTTTGCTTTCTCTGCGCGGCTCTTTTAAAGCTGCGAAATCTTTTTGCGCAGAACCTCGGCATTGTCAGGTTTTAATTCGAGCGCCTTGGCATAGGCCTCACGTGCTTCTTGTGTCAGGCTTAAGCTTTTGGCTATATCGCCGTAATGTTCCCAAATGGTCGGATCAATACTTGAGGGCAGTTTTACAGCCCGCCTAATCTCCCGTAAGGCATCTGTTTTGCGCCCAGAGCGATAATAAGCCCAGGCTAAAGAATCAATAATATACGGGCGATCAGGTGCCAATTTAATGGCTCGTTCCAGCAATGTGATGGCGCGATCCAAATCGCGGTTGGCATCGGCCAAGCTATAGCCGACATAGTTTAAGGCTTGGAAATTATTGGGTTCACGATCAATAATCTGTTCCATCAATTTCAAGGCGGCTTTCTTGTCACCAGCCTCATCGAGAATATTGCCCATAAGCAGGAGCATATTCATATCATCGGGCCATTTAGCTGTAGCTTCACGCAAGACATTGATGGCTTCAGTTAATTTGTCTTGGGCCATTAAGATTCGCGCTTCAAGATCCCAAAATTTTGTTTCATCACTAAAAATCTTTTTACCCTGTCTAACTACAGCTAAGGCCTCATCTTTGCGGTCAGCTTTTGCAAGAAGATGGACGCGTAAGAGGATGGTATTGCTACTTTGTTGGTAGCTTGCAGGCATTTTATCAATATAACTTAAGGCCACATCGAGATTTCTCAGATGTTCCCATGAAATCTCTGCTAATAACAAATAAATGTCAATAGGTGCATCATTACGTTCAATAAGCGGCTTTAAAATAGTTTCAGCTTGTAAATAATGTTTTGTATTAAGAAACATCTCAGCACATGCCAATGTAAATGGAATGTCATCTGGTGCTGCTTCAAAGTAACGTAATGCTCGTTCTGGCTCATTAATTTCTAAAGAAAGTCGAATTAAACGCAAAAATACATTTTTATTGATAAAATTGGCTTTAAGAAGATTTTCATATGTTTTTATAGCATTATTGATTTGACCTAAATTTTCATAGAGTTCGCCTAATTCTATGTATGCTTCAATTAAGTCTGGTTTATTTTTGATGGCACGTTTTAAACAACTAACAGCGTTGTCATAGCGTTTCATGCCTATTAATGCTTTGGCAGTGTGTAAATCTACATAAGGTTTGCGATCATTATCTTTGATTGTTTCTAAAATTTGGTAAGCTTCGTTATATTTATCTTTCTGTAAAATTAAAGCTGCTAATCCCAATTTCGCATTACTTTCTTCAGGATGGGTCTTTAAATAATTGCGAATCAGGTTAATGGCAGCATCAATGTTCTCATCCTTCATTACCTCGGCATTGAGCATGAGCAAGGAAGAGTCTTCAGGCCAGAGTTCGCGGGCTTGTTTTACAAATTCTTGAGTGCGCTCTGATTTGTGGTTAAAAAGCCATAGACCTGCTTCAAGCCAGACGCCATTGGAGGCTTTCAATTCTTTAAGAATAGGCACAGCTTCAAATAAGGCATCTTCATCATCGTTGTGAAAGGCTTGATCAAGGAGCAGGAAGGCGTAGACCGATTTGGCCTCAGGGGTCATGTCATCTGTGTTTGCCAGGAGAGCCTCATCGTCGTCTGCAATCTCTGGTTCATCTTTGAGGGCTTCATTGACAGCGACCAGGCTTATCGTTTGGGTAGGTGTTTGTTCCTGGGCGTCAGCCTTACTGCCCACACAGCTTGCGAGTAGTCCTACACACATGAGAGACAGGCCAAAGAAAAGGAAGCAGCCAGAGATACTACTACGGTGACTGGCGTATCTTGTGGAGCTTATTGTGCCATAATCAATAGGACTATCTTGTCTGTTATTTGTCCTGGCATTTTGTCCTATGCATGGTCTAAAGATCAATTTGCTCCCAAAGATATTCTTGAAAAAACGCAATTTACGCATGTTAAGTATTGTGTTTGTGGGCAAAGAGTATAAAGAGCTTTGCCGACACACCCTCCCAAGCATGTAAGAAATTCTACAACTTGCGCATTGGCACAGCTTGGCAATCCCAAGCACAGGCTTGGCTCCACATGTTGTAGCGGCATTTAATTGACTAGGAAATATTGATTAATTGGGCGTACGCACAGTCATGTTTGATCTCAAATTTAGATTGTGTAGAACTTTTGAAGGAGACTTATTGAATCCAGGCGTCGGAAAAATCTTTCACATTCCCTGCTAAGTGTTCCTTAATTTTGCGGAGTAACCTGGCTTCCAATTGGCGCACGCGTTCCCGCGTGATATTATAGCGGTCACCTATTTCTCGCAAGGTTGCAGGTTCATCTGCCAATAAGCGATTTTTGAGAATATATTGTTCTTTTTCGTTTAAATGGGGCAAAATGGTTTTAAGTCTTGCCCGTACAATGCGCACAATTTCGCTTGAAGCCAAGGTATCTTCAATGCCAGGTTCTAATGCTGGCAAAAGATCCATGCGTGTGGCGCTCTCCACCTCATTATCCAATTGTGAATTGAGTGACATGTCGGAAAAAGACATGCGTTGATTCATTTCATCAATTTGATCTTGGCTTACGCCTAAACGTTGGGAAAGGGTGGCAGAGTCTGGATCAAAGCCTTGGGCCAAGAGTTTTTGGCGTTCTTTATTTAAATTAAAGAATAATTTGCGTTGGACTTGGGTGGTACCAATTTTCACCATGCGCCAATTATCCATGATGAATTTTAAAATATAGGCCTTAATCCAAAAAGACGCATAGTAGGAAAATTTGATACCTTTATCTGGATCGAATTTATTTACAGCCCGCATCAAGCCCACATTGCCTTCTTGGATGAGATCAAGCACATTTTGCATCCAACGGCGTTGAAAATCCATGGCGATGCGTACAACCAGGCGTAAATGGGAAGATACAAGTTTAAAAGCAGCTGCTGTATCTTGATCATCGCGCACGCGTACGGCTAATTCATGTTCTTCCGTAGCATCTAGCATTGGGAATTTATTAATTTCGCGCAAATAGAGATAGAGGGCGTCGCGAGCACCTGAGACTTGGGGCAGGCGTGATTTACTAGGTACAGGAAGTTTTTGGTCTGCTTCTTCATCCATCCCAAGTTGGGGCTGAAAGATTTGGCCAGATTTTGAGTCAATATCAATAACATTATTTAAATTGTCATCTAAGGCAGTCGTAGAGGGCAGTGTAGCGTTATCTTCATTATCTAAGCTCAAGTCTTCTAAGTCAAAGTCAAGATCATCATCAATGTTTGGCTCCGTGACAAGTTCCACATTCTCATCTTGTTTGTCTAAGGCATTGTTCGTAGATGAATTTTTACTAGATTGTGGGTTTAAAGTTTTTTGGTTCTTTAATGAAGTTTTTTTTGTCAATGCGGTATCCTATGGTTCGAAAATAGCGTAGCAAAAATGTGAAGCTCAAAATTTGATTATTTTCAGAAATATGTTAAAATTTTTCATTTATGAATATTTAGAAGATGAATCGTGTTTTGTTTTAAAAAGTATTGACATGCAAAATATCTAGATTTGTTTGAAGTCGTAAGGCAACTGGTCAGATCTTGTATTCTTGACCTAGGTGTTATTCTGCTTCATAATGAGGCTTGATTTGACAATAGTTGAAGTAAGAACGCGTGGCTTACATCTTTGCCACAACAGCCTTGCAAGCAGAGTTTATTAAGAAGAGGCAGTGGCTGATGCTGTCAAATTTGATGCTGCCAAATCTTAGGATAAGCATAATGCGCAAGCTCAGTTTTTTCAACTAGTAATGTGCTCGCAAGGGGGTGGCCATGGAGAATTTTAGATGTGCTTTGAGCCAAGGTAAGATCTTATTATTGGATGGAGCCATGGGCACCATGCTGCAACAGGCAGGCATGCCTGTAGGTGAAAGTCCCGAACACTTTTGTCAAGCTAATCCAGCTTTGGTTAGGCAAATTCATGAGGCCTATATTGATGCTGGCGCTGATATTTTAACTACAGCAACCTTTGGGGCCAATCCTTATAAATTAGCATCGGATCTTGACCTGACAAGCTTTAACCAAGAAATGTGTGCAGTGGCACGGGCGGCCTGTGCCAAGGCTGAGCGTCCCATCTATATTGCCGGTGATCTAGGTCCAAGTGGACAATTTTTGAAACCCTTAGGCCCCCTAGAGCCCCAAGATTTAATTCAAGCCTATGCGACCCAGGTGCGGGCTTTGGTGCAAGGCGGGGTCGATTTGTTATTGCTTGAGACCAATTTTGATTTGGCCGAAGTTCGAGCCTGTGTGATTGCCGCAAGACAGGTTACCGATCTACCCTTAATTGTCTCGATGACCTTTGAAGATGGATCCTGTTTGACAGGCTCAAGCCCTGAGATCTTTGCTGAAACCATGGCCAATTTAGGGGTCGAGGTTATTGGCACCAATTGTAGTTTGGGCCCAGATCAAATGGAAGGGGTTGTGCGCAAATTGCTGGCCGTAAGCAATGTGCCAGTTATGGCCGAACCCAATGCAGGACTACCGCAACTGGAAAATGGCGTAACTGTATTTCCCTTGGGGCCAGAAGCCTATGCTGCTAAAACGGCGCGGTTTGCAACTCTTGGCTGTCAAATTCTTGGGGGCTGCTGTGGGACAACACCTGCACATATCAAAGCCTTAAAGGCTAAGCTTGCGACTATCACTTACACACGACCTGTCTTAAAAGAAAAGTCTGGTATTGTGCTCACCTCCCGCACGCAACTTGTGCGCATAGGATCTGGTGAAGCGTTTGTTGTCATCGGTGAGCGTATAAATCCCACGGGTAAAAAGCAACTTACAGCCGAACTCCAAGCGCAGGAATTGGGTCTAGCCGCAGATTTAGCCGATCAACAACTGGCCCAGGGGGCCAAGGTGCTTGATTGTAATGTGGGAGCACCACTGGTTAATGAGTGCCAGGTTTTGCCAGCCCTAATCCAGCTCCTAACTGCCCGTGTGCAGGCGCCCTTATCCCTTGATTCAGCTAATGCCAATGCGCTGCTTGCGGCCTTACCATATTGTCCAGGTTCGGCCCTAGTCAATTCCATCAGCGGCGAACCTGGGCGCCTAGAATTGTTGGGGCCCATTTGTAAGCAATATGGTGCTCCCTTTATTTTGTTACCCTTGCAAGGTAAAGATCTGCCCACCAAGGCTTGTGCCCGCATTGCCATTTTGGAGAATCTCTTGCGGCAAGCAGAAGATCTAGGTATTCCTAAACGCCTCGTGCTCATTGATATTTTGGCCTTAAGCGTGTCATCAGTGCCAGGAGGGGCCCAAGCCTGCCTTGAAACCTTGGCTTTTTGTCGTGAACATGGCCTGGCATCAACCATAGGCCTGTCTAATATTTCCTTTGGTTTACCAGCTAGACCCCTAATAAATGCCACGTTTTTGAGTATGGCGGCTGGGTGTGGGTTAAACAGTTGTATTGCTAATCCTAATGCCCAGCGTTTGCAGGAAGCTCTTGCCGCCATAAATGTTTTGGAGCAACATGATCCGCAGGCCGAGCAATTTATTCAAGAATATAGCGGCTGGAGTCAGAATACACAAAATCAGCCCACTGTATCTGGTAAAAAAAAAGGTCAGGCCCAGAACCTCTATGAAGCTGTGCTCTTAGGGGATAAGGAACATGTGACTGATTTCATAAACCAGGCCTTAGAGACAGGGCAAGAGCCCTATAGTCTTGTGCAAGATATTTTAATTCCCGCCATTACCGAGGTAGGTGCGCGTTATGAAGCCCGGGAGTATTTTCTCCCCCAATTGATTCGCGCTGCAGAAACTATGCAATTGGGCTTTAGTCTTTTGAAACCTAGGTTAGAGAGCGAAAAAGGCAAGGTACAATTGCCAGTTATTGTGATGGCGACAGTGGAAGGCGATATACATGATATAGGCAAAAATATTGTGTGTTTGTTATTAAGCAATCATGGATTTGAAGTCATCGATTTAGGTAAGGATATTCCTGCAAGTCAAATTGTAGATTGTGCCATAAAACACAATGCGAAACTCATTGGTTTATCGGCCTTAATGACTACGACCATGGTCAAGATGGAAGATACTATCAAGCTTTTGAAACAGAAACATTTAGATATGAAGGTCATGGTGGGTGGGGCTGCAGTAACTAAGGGATTTGCCGATAAAATAGGTGCGGATGCCTATTGTGAAGATGCTGTGACAGCGGTACGTGTAGCAAAAGAATTATTAGCTGTAGGTTAGTGTTCTGTGTCCTTTTTGCAGCACACACGACTAAAAAGATTGTACGTATGTGACTCTTTTCATAATTAGCTTGTGCCGCAAAATATATGTATGTTTTTAAGTATATACAAGATTTGTTATTACATAGTATATCCCTTCTTCTGATACAGTTAAGAGAAAACTTGGCATATCTTACGCTTGATGATTAATTCTATGTATCATGATCTTATTGTTTTATAATTTTTTACTTATATAGTTATGTCTGAAATACCATCTAGAAAAGTAGATGATTATTTATTTGATAGTTTTTTACTAAAATTAAGATATATTTCAAGAAGCGCAAGTTTTTCTTATCGTAAATAAATCAATGTATGTCTATAAGATTGTACGTTTGTATCTATAGAGAGTCTCAGATCTGTAAATTACAATTTAGATAAAACTATGTTTGTAAGTTAAGTGCTTTAACTATTGTATATCATCTATTTAATAATCATATATGGTCGTGGTGACCTTGCGTAGGTTTGTTTGCAACTTAAGCCAATAAATGCTAAGCAGTTCTTTGTTTTTGCTGCCTGCTACAAGCAAATGACTATTTTAGAGTATTTGTGAAGATACTGAGATATATCTTGGCACATCTAAAGTGTATAATCAGACTCTAATACTTATTAGGCCAGTAGATAATATGTTATTGATGGTTTTATATAGCCATAATTCGAGATTTATATATATTCTGTATTCAAATATATTAGCTGATGTATGATGTTGACTAAGGTGTATAATTGAAGCTTTTCTCTTGTATCCCTGACTTATTAACACATTTTTAAGTGTTATCATATAATTATTTAGGTTCAGCAGATTAAGCATAGGCTACAATGTGTGTATAGCAAGGTGTGATTTTTCTAAATTAGTATTTGTGCAATATGTTTCTTGATAATTATGTGTTCAATATCTAAAAGCAGTTTTAGGTAATGAATGTCGCATATATATGTAAAAATCTTTCTTTAAATGATAGTTGAATTTTAAGAATGTTAAATCGGTTAGTTGAAACATGTAGTTTGTTTCAATATGTTTTTTTGTATGTTGTTCGTTTTGCATACAATTCGCTAATTCACACAGTATGTGTTGAGTTAATCTTGAACATGTTCCTTTGCGCACCATGTCAAAGAAAGAAGGTCGTATGAAAACTAATTTTTTGCGCTTAACTTTGGGTTTTTTGGGCGTATTGTGGATGGCGTGCGCATTGGGTGGAACCAGGGTGCAGGCAGAAACCTTAGATGTCGTACATATCAAAGATGTGAATGAAATGTTGCAGAAAAATGCTGACAAGGTCGTCATGCTGAATTTTTTTGCAACGTGGTGTCCACCTTGCCGCGATGAAATTCCTGAATTGATAAATGCCTACAAAGCTTATAAAGGAAAAAAAGTTGTGATTGTGGGCTTATCTGTGGATGAACCCAAAAGTAAAGCCCAAGTTGACAGTTTTATAAAGAAGCTGAAGATTCCTTATCCTGTGTTTATGGCAGGTAAGGATCTGTTGTTGCGTTTTGGCATTGACAGTATTCCCCACAATGTGTTCTATGATCGCCATGGGAAAATGGTGATTTCCCAGCCAGGGCAATGTGATGCCGAAGATATCAAATTGGTGATTGAGGATTTGTTGAGCGATGAATAAGCTGGCTTGGGAAGGTGAAGAGTTAGTTGAGTTGTATTCAGCTAGTAGTATTCAAGAACGCGTTGCAGCACTCGGTGCCACATTAACAGCTACCTATGGGACAGATCCTGTGGTCTGTATAGGTGTGCTTAAAGGTGCAGCGATTTTTTGTAGTGATTTGATACGTTGTATGCAGATTCCTAAACTCGAAGTCGATTTTGTGCGGCTGTCAAGTTATGGAACAAATAGCTCAAGTTCAGGCAATGTAAAAATTGCAGCCTCTTCTTTAGCTACAACAAGCAAGAAGCATGTCTTAATTGTAGAAGATATTGTAGATACAGGCAAAAGCATGCAAACTTTTATGCAACAGTTTGTAGCCAAAGACGCCTTGAGTGTACGCCTAGCAGTCTTAATTGATAAAAGAGAGCGCCGCTCTTGCGAAGTAAAGATAGATTACTCTTGTTTTGTATGTGATTCAGGCTTTTGTGTAGGCTATGGCCTTGATTACGCTGAAAGATATCGACATCTTCCGGCAATTTACGAACTAAAATTTCTCAATAACTAGTTTTGATCTTTGCTAAGATGTTCTTAGAGGGTTTCTGGAATGGAAGTTAAATGTCCTAACTGTTCAAGTCGCTTTAATCTGCCTGATGACATGGTGAAAACAGGCAGAAAGTTGCGGTGTTCGATTTGTAGGACTGTTTTTGCTTTGGAAACGCCAGCAGATCCACTTCAGACACCATCGACACAAGAAGAGGTAACGATCCCTGAACCAGAACCAAGTAAACCCTTGGCGATGCCAGACGTTACACCGCACAATACAGTGTTCAGTGACAAATTAGAGCTGGAACAATCTGATACTAAGTCAAAAAAGAAGAAATTGACAATTATTGGAACTGTTCTGTTGTTTTTGTTATGTGTTGTAGGTGCATTCATCTGGCATTTTGTGTTCAATAGAGAAGAAGTTGTCAACATAAATGATGCTGAGTTGGCCGAAAAAGTTAAATTGTTGACCATGCGTAATGTGCGACAATACATTGTGGATAATGAAAAAGTCGGCAAGGTATTTGTGATTGAAGGACGTGTGGTGAATGAATTTCCCACACCTAAAGAATTTATTAAAGTTAGAGCAACTATTTTTGATAAAGATAAAAAACCTTTGGCTGAAAAAATTCAAACCTGTGGTACGCAACTCTCAACCTTTCAATTGCAAGTGTTGAGTGAAAAAGAAATGGAATCTTTTTTAAACAATAAAATAGAGATTTTAACAAATAACGTGAATGTGAAAACAGGAGCTGAAGTGCCGTTTATGGTCTTATTTTATGCTCCGCCTGAGAGTGTCGCAGAGTTTGAGGTGCGTATTGTAGATGTGCGTGACTCACCAAAGATTATGCCATAAGTATAGTAAGCCTTGTTTTGTAAGATATAAGAATTAAATTAAAGCTTTTGCGAGAGTCAATAATCAAAGCAGTAGCAGAACATATCTGTTACTGCTTTTTTGTTAGGTCTATACTTACAAAGCAGATGACCATGCTTTGTACTATTTGTATCAAGGGTGTAGAATATAGTAAGTTATTTTTTCTAATAAATAAACAAATTCTTGTTTCATATACATCTTAATTTTTTTTTCAATTATGCATAAATATGAGAAAGCAGCTAGTAAATTACATACACTTTACATTTTGCAGCAATTGTTGAACTTAAGATTATGATACAGTTTTGAGTGGCAGATATCAAACAATATCTTCGTAATGCAATAACTATTACAAGTGTATCTTCAAGAGAGCATTGCACTATATGATAACTGCGTCAATTGCGTGAATATAGAGCTTTTCTCATGTCGCATTAAGTTTTTTACAACCTTTTTAACCTCAT
>JAFTDU010000088.1 GCA_017454005.1 Desulfovibrionaceae bacterium
AACTGGCTTTTAGAGGATCGCCACCCTCCCTAACTCACCACTTTTTGGCTCATTTGGGGCAAAAACTGGTGAGTTGATGAGGTGGTTTTGGCCCTTTTAGCTAGGCGTATAGCCGCTTCCTCCATTTTTTTGGATCGACTAATTAATGTAAGAAGCATCACTACATGAGTACTCATATAGTAGCATCTCGTGTGTTACTGCGACCATCTTTGTGCAATGTTAAAGTGTAATCACTTATACCCACGTAAAACTTAGCCAAACTATCCGACCAATTTTATAAATTTTCTGCTGCGTCGCTTTGCCGATTTCATGTCAACTTTTGCAAAAAAAAAAGAGAAGTCATCGACTCCTCTCTCATCTTGCTAAGTGTTTCTAGAATGATTTTAAATCTTGAATTAGCTCAAAGTACATTAATATATTTACTCTATACAGTTGATTTAAAAATATTTTGATATTAAAATTAAGTGACTAATTAAGGTATGTAAAAGAACTTTTTTTACATGCATCTTGACCTCAATGCTTATGGATGACTAAAGCATGCAATAATTTAGCATAAGATTGTCTCTAACATGTAGCAGATAGAGCAGTCCTACACATATATTTGGATTTTTTTGGGTGTGACTTTCAAGTGCCCTAGCCGCCCTGCGCTTTAGTGCAGGTGATTCAAATGGCGAAAACTTTTTTGGCTGCGCAGATATTTAATGGGACGAATGAAAAATCACGGTCTTGACAGGCACAAGGTGCTTGGCTATAACTAAAAAAAACGGAGAGATGTCCGAGTTGGCCGAAGGAGCTCGCCTGCTAAGCGAGTATACGGGCTTAAACCTGTATCGAGAGTTCAAATCTCTCTCTCTCCGCCATTATGAAAACTAAAATAGTCCTCTAGTAGGACTTTTTTTTTGTCCAAAATTCGTCTCAAACTGGTCGCAGCAGTTTTCAGAACTGGCATCTGCCTGATATTGGCGCAGCTTTAGCTCAACGCCTTCGCTCGTACTGCCATACTTCGGATCATTTTTCTCTTTCTTTCTTCGTTGGCAGTATGAGTAATTTTCTGCTGCCAGCATAGCCTTACCAAGCTGGCGGTACGTGTATTTCAAGCAGAAACGATGACCATAGTGCCACTTTGACAGGTTGTTTCTGTGTTGGTATGGCAAGCCGCCATGCTGTTTGCTGGCAGTATGACAGAACGATGTGGAACTGATGGGATTTTATGAGATGGCATGCTGCAGGGATTGCGCTTTGACACATAAACGGAGAAGTGGACAACGAAGACATGGGATCTGAAGACGAGTCCTAGGCTTAAAACTGCCGCTTAAGAGGCGAAGTGTCCAATTATACGGATATGGGCTCGATTTACGGCTTGTGTCGTGTGGACAGGTTTTAGAAAACCCGCAAAAGCTACTCAGTTGGCAGGTATACGGGGCTCAATATTCTGCCGTGCCTCGGGAGTACAAAACGCAAGCTTATTATTGAGACAAACCATAGGTTGGCAGGTATCATGAGCTAGATCTGTAGCTATGCCGTCGTGCTAAATCATTGCGAATTTGATGCAGCGCGGCATGGATCTGCTTTTTTCTCTTCACGCGCCTAAAAGTTTTGCAGTCATGGCTTCCGCGCCATCGCCAGCATACTGTTGAACGAGCATGGTTTCATCGGTTGATCGAGGCGCAGCTTGCTCATGTTTAGGAAAAACCCAACTGTGTGCTCTAGCTCGATAAGCAGAGATATGATAGCCCACTGAAAAATAACGTGGCGCACACCAGCTAAATAAATCCCCAGCTACCGTAAAACAAAATCGTAGCAAATAGGGGTAGATGAAATCCCTAACGATTTTAGGCGTTACGGGACGCCAAAATTTTTCAAGCACCTCAGTGTTTCTCTTGGAAAGCCAAGTGGCACAACAAATATCAGCACTTGCATATATTTTATATCTCCAATTAGGTTGGAGGGCAACAATCTCTTGGAAGTTGCTCTCTCCTAATTGGAGGTCTTTGTTTATGCCGACTTCCTAGATTTTCTTTCCTTTAAAAATAGGTGTCAATAAAGGCATTATATCCCTGCTTACATCTATTTTAAAAATCTGCTAACCTACCCCTTGTTGATAAGGGGTCTGCGGGGGATTGGCATATAAGCGATTACATGTCAACTATAACGCAACTAAAGATACATTGTTTCCGACTCACCTGTGGTGGATTCTTTGGATGGTACATGATCGCAGTCTAGCGTCAATCACCCAGACATACAAGGTGTTTGGAGTTTGCCGGTCATCAACGCAGTCCTGATCTCATGCTGTAGCATGCTCATTCGCAGAAACGCATAAACACGCTACAGTGTGCTATAACCGCATAGCCTTGATATTGACAAAGCCTGTTTTTGGTCGGATGGATACTTTGCGTCGTCTATATGACATGTGTCTCAGGAAACGATAAACGATATATCCAAAAAACAGGGTCACGTAAAGTGTAGCTGCTTCAACTGAATTGATATTTGTGAATGCGTTCATCACTTTTTTTAACGCGCACGACATCGTCAGCAAATAGGCTTCTCGAAAAAAACTGATACTACACCAAAAAATATAACGAATATTTAGGCTAAAACGTAATACCAACTGATACGTCCCAACTAACGATAGACATCCCCGACTTTATGAGTGAGAAAGTCAAGATCACAATGCTTTTTCAAGTTCTTTTTTTGAATGATAATGTCTATGGGGTCCTTCGTTAATCAGGTGGCTATGGTAATGTTTATGTGTAACAGTATGTCTATGCATATTGCCGTCATGTGTGTGGATAAATGTATGCTGATGGACATAAACATGATGTCGGATTAGGGTATCGACCACAACAAGAGCTGTTCCAGCTAGCATGATAGTAAGCGCAAGAAGGTACATATCAGTCAGCTTCTCCTGGAGGATTATAAACGACAGGAAAGTACCTATAAACGGCGCTACGGCATAATAAGCGCTTGTTTTCGCCGCACCAAGGATACGTTGTGCTCTAACATACAGGAAAATACTTATCCCGTAAGCCACATAGCCAAGCATCAGTGCAAGTACAATATACTGAAGCATCGGCATATGCTCTCCCGTGATCAGTGCGATCAGAAGAGAACCGAATCCGCAGCAGAGCCCTTTTAGCATGACGATCTGATATGTGCTTTTGGAGGAAATAGTTCTGGTGCAGTTGTTTTCGAGACCCCAGCATACGCGGCAAGCAGAACAAACAGCGATCCAAGGGAAAAGGAAAAGCTTTCTGTTCCTTCAAATGATAGAAGAATGCTAGAAGTTGTAATCAGAACAATCGCTCCCCAGAGGCATTTTGTGACTGTTTCTTTGAATAGTAGTAAGGCAATTACTGTCGTCGCCACGATTTCGAAATTACCTAGCAATGAGGCGTTCGACGAGCTGCCGAAGCTTATGCCGAGCATGAGAAAAATGGGAGCGGCTATATCCAAAACGATCATGCCGATTACAAAAGGAAGATCATTTTTGGACAGTTTTTCTCCTTGCTGAGAGCTGCTCAGGTACATAATACCGATTCCAACCCCTGCGCCGAGATAGAGCAGAGCAGCCATTGTAGTCGGCCCAACATGATTCAACAACAGCTTTGATAAGGGAACATTGATTGCGTAAAATGCTGCAGCGAGCAGAGCAAATAAAATTGATTTTGCCTTACTCATTATTTCACTTAATAAATTTAGAGTTATATACATGCGTATGAGACAAGCTCATACAACCAAGCTAGTTTTCTTTTAGGACACACAAACTAGATTAACTGTAGTGTTATATTGCTTCAGGACAGGCACCAGAGCTCATGATGCTTTGATGCAGTTTAGCCGCCATCACTATAAAGAATGTTAATGACGTCCTTTATGATTATATACTCAGCTTCAGTTCTAGAAAGATGCCGAATATCTTTTGAAAGTTTGAATCGATAGACTGTTCTACGCTTGACTTCGATTAAAATGCAAGAAAACCAGGCTCTTCAAGTTTGGTAAGAAAGCAAGTTTCCAAAGAGAAGGTGGGCAGAGACTAAGATCTTCAACGTCCTAAATAGTTTGTGCAATACTGCGCTCAAGCACGAGCAGAAACGCTCAAGTTTTGGTCAGAATATGTATCAAGAATCAAATTTTGCGGCAAAGTATTTAGGACGGCCCCCCTTTATGGGGTGAGGTAGTTGACTTAGAAGCCTATTGCTAATCCATCACTGCGTGGGTCACTAGCTCCTTGGTACAAATGGGTAATGGGGTCACAAACAAGCGCTCCTGCATGGCCCATGAGATCACTAAAAGCTTCAGTTATTTGAAGTTCATGTCCGTATTGGCGCAATTTTTCGACAACATCTTGGGGCACACGGTTTTCGAGAAAGAGTTTATTGTTGGGTGCACCCCAAGACCTACCAAAGAGAAAGCGGGGGAGGGCTAGAGCCGCATAGGGGCTCATGGCAAAGTCAACAAAGCGTGTTACAAGTTGGGCTTGGGTTTGTGGCTGACCTTCTCCACCCATACTGCCGTAGACAAGTGTGGGCTGCCCGTCTTTTAAGAGCATGGCTGGATTTAGGGTATGCAAAGTGCGCTTCCCTGGGGCCAAGACATTGACATGCAGAGGATCAAGGGAAAAGTAGCAGCCGCGATTTTGCAAAATAATGCCAGTGCCCTTAGGCACTATGGCCGCACCAAAATCATAATAGATGCTTTGGAGCATGGAAACAGCATTGCCATAAGTATCGATCGCAGCCACATATACAGTATCACCCAAAGGATCAAGGGTTGGATAAGGTGTGGCCCTATGTAAATTTAAGCTTGCAGCCTGTTTGGCACCATAGTCTTGTGCCAAAAGCTCATCAACAGGGATCTCAGCCCAAGCAGGATCTGTGATGTAGTGATCTCTATCTCTAAAGGCTAATTTTGTGGCTTCCACCAAGAGGTGATAGTATTCTGCACTGCCTTCTTGCAAGGAGCGCACATCAAAATTTTGCAGAATATTGAGGATTTCAAGGGATGCTAAACCTTGGGTATTAGGCGGTAAATTATAGGCAGTATAGCCACGATAGTTGACCTTGATGGGGGTCACAAAAGTGCTTGTGTGTTCTTTGAAATCTTTGCTGTCTAGCGGTGCACCATGGCTGTGCAAATCGTCGCCCATAGCTTGGGCTAAGCTACCCTGGTAAAAACTCTCTAAGCCTTCTTTTAAGAGGATTTCTAGAGATTTAGCTAGATCTGGCTGCACAAAACGTGTGCCATGGCGTAAGCTCTGGCCCTCTGGGAAAAAGGTTTTAGCAAATTCTGTTTCCAGAGGGTAAATCTTGGGATCCTTGGCATGGCCCTCAAGATATTTAGCCGACCATTTAGCCAAAGATGGGCTAACAGCAAAGCCCTCATGGGCATAGGTTAAGGCACTCTGCATAAGAAGAGCTAAGTTACACCTTGAGCCTAAAGTCTTTTGGCTGAATTCAAAAGCAGTTTTTAGACCATGCACAAGACCAGGCACAGTATTTATAGCTAGATAGCCACGGGGTGGGATATGGTGCATGCCCTTCTTTTGATAGAAGTCCCTGCTTGCTGCAAGAGCTGCTCTCCCACTGGCATTGATGCCATACATTTGCCCTGTATCATGCGCATAAATGAGCCAAAAAGCATCACCACCTAAGGTGCACATATGGGGAAAGACTACACAGAGGGTGCTTGCCATACTAATACAAGCATCTACAGCCGTACCCCCATGCCGTAAAATATCAAGACCAGCTATGGCTGCTAAATAATGGGGGGCTGTGACCACTCCGTTGGCATAATAAGCGTGTTCGGAGAGCATCTGCAATTGGGTGTGCGTCTCAGCTCTTGGGTAGCTTTGGGCCATAAAATCACCTACTACAGGCGGCAATAATTGCTTTGGCATCCATTTTGGGATGCAGGGGCAAAAGGCTTAAGCGTTGAAAATCTGCCACATGATCAATATCGAGTTTTAAATCGGGGCGACGTAACCAGGGCTCCAGTGGGTCAAAGGTCTTTATCTTGAAGTCTTGAGGGTGATTCCACAGATAATTTAAGCAGTGCTCACGTTCAGAGGCAAGCTGTGCCTTCTTGTCAAGATCTTCTAAAAGGTCGCAAGCAATGATTTCAGCCCCGAGCCCATCTGGCCAGAGATTATTTTTGGGTATATGATTATAGCAATAGTCACAGGGGCTCTCTCTATAGGTTGTAATTAAGCGGTCAATGGCCTCACCCCAGATTAAGGGATTGTCAGCGCAGACGCGTACAATGAGCTCGGCCTGGGTCATGTGGGCTGCCCCAACAAAGCGCCCTAAGACGTCATCTTCTGCGCCCATAAAGACATCTACCCCTAGACGCTTTAAGTGTTGAGCTAACACCTGATCCAATTGGGTGTCGGGAATAGCCACGATGACTTGTTTCAGTTGTTTAGCCTGACTCACCCGGCTGACAACCCAATTGATTAAGGGCTGATCATGCAAGGCTAAAAGCGCTTTTAAGGGCAAACGACTGGAGCCTAAGCGTGCTTGGATAATCGCTACGATCTTGGGATTAGACTTAGACATAGGACATTCAGGTTCGGCTGCATCTTGCTTTATTTAAAGGTTTAAGAGCTGTCACGCGCTAAGAGTTTCAGCAAAAGCTGAATAACCCGGGATTTATTTTTGGAAAAATCAAGGGCATTTTGGCGCTGCCAAAACCTGGCCCTGCGCTCTTGCTTGAGCATGGCTAAAAACACATTGCGAATTTTTTGATCGGAGACCTGTTGCATTAAACCCACAAAGGTAAAACCATGCTTGGGTCTAGCAAAGGTATGGCGAGCTTCACGTTCGTGATGGGCTAGCACAAGGGCTGGAATGCGCATGTGACAGAGTTCATAGACCGTACGCCCTGCAGAACAAATGGCAAGATCACATCCTTCCATCATTTGGCTCATCACATTGGTAGCATAGGTAAAATGCACAAGGGGATTGGCCAATTCCTGTAAATGTTGCGTCATGGCAGAAAGATGCGCATATCCAGGGCCGACCACAAGGCGAATAGCTATTCCATAGGCACGACAGATGGGTTCGACAATATCAAGGACGCGTCTTGAACAATCATATTGGTCTGTACCGCCAAAGGTAATCAGCAAGGTGCGCACCTCTGGACGTAAGCTATTGCGGCGTGCTTCAAGAAACTCATCCCGCAAACAGAAATAGGATGGGCCCATGCGTAATTGCGTTGTGCTAGGACAATCTTCATACAAGGCATTGATGACAAGATTAGCTAGTTTGGCGCCAGGGCCATCATCCTCAAAATTGACACATTTGCTACCTGCGGCAATTAGTTCTTGCATGTAATCTTCGGGCGTATTTAAGAAATCATTGACCACAAGATCTGGCTTAAGTTTCAGTACTGTTGTGGCTAAAGCTTCTTGTCCTTGGCGCACAAGGGGATAATCTTTGCGGGCGATATTTTCTACAGCCAATTCACTTTCTCTTGTACAGACAAAGGTGATTTGATGGTCGGTAATTTCATGGGCCAACATCAAGGCCCGAAACACATGCCCCATGCCAATGGCAGGATAGCCCGCGACTACAAACACCACCTGCCTGCGTGCGAGGAGCCGTTCACAGATCCACCAATCTTGATAGCCTTGGATTTCAATACCATGCTCGGCGAGAAAATAGGGCATAATGCTGATGTGCTTGGAGGCTTGACCCCAGGTTGCAAGGAGGCTTAAGCGCAAAATGATCAGCGCCCGACTTTCCACAACTAAGCTATTATTTCTTTCCTCAAAGAGCTGCAAGAGATTGTCTTCTTGCATATTCCAGATGCGCTGTTGCACCTCTTTGACCGTTATGAGTGAGTCCACTTGCGCTTTACGATAGCTTTTATAAGCTGCTTCAATATCGACCCAGGTCATGAGGGGACAGGAAGCACGGTAAATGATGCAATGGGTGTAGGTTTGTGCTAATTCCTGCAAGAGCTCACGCATTTCCGCCACAATATCAAGAGATGTAAAACGCAAGCCTTGATTGTAGCGGTAATTGACCTGGTGGCGGCTGCAAATCAAGGAGATTTCCTGACTGTCAGTCAAGACATAGATGTCTTGAGCTTGGCAGACACTGCGGGCCGTAGCTAGAGCCCTGGCAATTAGAGTCGTACCTTGTAATTTTTTGACCAACTGGTCGGGAATCACCGCATGTTTTTTTAAAGCTGGAATAACAAGACAACGCTCTTGGAACATGCGCACCTCTATGCGTATTCCTGTACGACCTTGCGAGTAGATTCAAGCATATAGTTAAAGTCTTCTTGACTTAACCAATGTTGGAAGGGGAAGGAGATCATAGTGTCAAAGAAGAGATCCGCATTGGGGCAGTTGGCCAAACCAAAGCCTAAACGCTGATAGAAAGGATATCTATTTAAGGGCAGATATTGCACCACACATTTAATGCCATAATCTTTAAAGAGGTGCTGCATGATGCGGTCACGCAGCTCTTCTCCTCCTGTGACCCGACAGGCTAAGAGATGATAATTATGGCGGGATGTAGCTTCTCTATGAAACTCTAGTTGGGGTAGATCACTAAGATTATCGATGAAATCTAAGGCGCGAGCTCTTTTTTCGGCATTGATTTTGTCAATGCGCTCAAGCATTTTAGCACCCAAAGCGCATTCAATTTCCCCGAGACTATAGTTATTTGGTAAAAGTGGTGTATTATCAAGGTAGGGGAGATCTACATTACCCATGGCTGGCTTCCAGTACACAGGTTGGGTGTCATAGCTACAATGCCCATTGTGTCTGAGGGGGGGAATGAGGGGCCAGAGTTTGGGATCAGCCACATAGAGCATGCCACCTTCCCCAAGGGTTGTGAGATTCTTGTGGGAGTGGAAAGAAAAAATGGCATGATCGCCAAAACTGCCGGCTTTTTGGCCATTAAGCGTACTTCCTATGGCTTGGGCGGTATCTTCAATTAAGATTAAGCCTCTTTCTTGGCAGAGTTTGACAATGGGTGGCATGTCTGCGGCAAAGCCATAGAGGTGCACGACGATGACAGCTTTGGTCTTTTTGGTGAGGACCTTGGCAATACTCTCAGCTGTGACTACCCGGGTGTTTAAATCAATGTCAGCAAAGACCGGTTTGCCACCATGTTTAATATATGGGTAACAAGAGGCCGTAAAGGTGTGGGAGGGGATTACAAATTCATCGCCAGGCTTAAAACAACAGAGTTGCGCACTCATCTCAAGGGCTGCACACCCGTTGCAGGTTGTAAAGCAGCTACCTTCTGCAACCCCTTGATATGTTGCAAATTTCGCCTCAAACTCACGCATGTAGCGCCCTTGGGTTAAGGGCTCAGCATCCCGCATGGCTTTGACAACACAGGCAATTTCTTCTTCTGTATACTTAATGGAACGACCACTAAAGTTAATTCGCGTGTCCATAGGCCCCTACATCTGTTGAAATCTCTTGATCACATTATCTTTGGTGAAAATTTGTTTGAAATTAGGTCCTAAACGATTGCTTAAAGGCTTTTCATGTACAATACTTCCCTCATAGAGAGCGGTATATTGCTCTTCAGTTAAGTCTTTGCAAATACCTTTGGGTAGAGCAATCTTTTGTTTTTCAAGCATAGTCATAAATTCTTTATACTGTTCAGGATAGATGTCTTCTTGCACAGAGAGAGCATAGCAATTTGCTAAACCATGGTGCATATGTAAGACCATGCTTAAACCAGCAGAGATCGGATGCACTGTGCCCACAAATCCTGCAGCCATACCACCCAAGAAAGAGGCAATCATGAGCAGTTCGCGTTTATCAGGACTCATCATGTCATCTGATAAGAAGACACGTTTGCAGAGATCAATTGCTTTTTCAGCCAAAGCATCAACAATGACATTGCGGTAGGAGCCAGTTAAGCTTTCAAAGCAATGCATATATGTGTCAATACCGGTATAAAAATATTGATTGCGGGGGACTGATGCCGTTAAATCAGGATCCAGAATCACTTGATCAAACATGGTGAAATCACTGTTCATGCCAAGTTTGAGATTCTTTGCCTGGTTCATGACGATGCCGGTGCGTGAGGTTTCAGAACCTGTGCCTGAGAGGGTGGGGACAGCAATTTTATAGGGGGCAGCATGTTGGACTAAATCCCAGCCCTGGTAGTCACAGGAATTGCCAGGATTGGTTAAGAGATTGCCCACACACTTACATGTATCCATGGTGGAGCCGCCACCAAAGGCCAAGAGGGCTGCTGGGCTGCGGCCATCTAAAAAGGCTTTCGCTTGGTCACGGTAGTGATCTACCCCATCTGTTGTTGGTTCATCTGTAGTATCCACATAGATTAAAAGATCGTGGGGTTGCAGGGGCAGGCGGCTAGCTAAATCCTGGTGCTCAAAAAAATGATCCAAGAAATAGATGCAGGGGTTAGCTTGGGAGGGTTTAAGTTTAGCTAAAACACCTTCCAGCTGCGCTAAACTGCCGCTGCCGATGAGATAATAGCCCACATTCTTGGCATTGCGATACATGGAAAGATTCCCCGCTTTGAGGCCGTTAGGCCTTGGCTTTAGTTGACAAATTTTCTTCCCAGACCTGTACTGTATTGTGTAAGAGCATGGCTACAGTCATAGGTCCAACACCGCCTGGTACAGGGGTCATGGCCTGCACAATGGGTTGCAAATCAGCAAAGTCAGCATCCCCACATAACCCATTGGGTGTTCTGTTAATTCCTACATCAATGACTACTGCGCCTTCGCGGACATAGGTATGATTAATGGCTTTGGGTTGGCCTATGGCTAAGAATAAGAAATCTGCTTGCTTGCATTCAGCCTGCAAGTTTCTGGTTTTGGAATGACATAAAGTCACAGTAGCATTGGCATATTCAAGGGGTTCAGCCAACATTAAGGCCAAAGGTTTCCCCACGATATTGGAGCGGCCCACAACCACGGCTTTGCGGCCCTGCAAAGAAAAGTTATAGCGCCGTAAAAGTTCCATGATGCCCAAAGGGGTACAGGGTTTAAGTCCAGGTAATCCCAAGGTCAATCTCCCTGCATTTTCAGGATGAAACCCGTCCACATCCTTCTTGGGGTCAATGGCTAAAAGACACTTGGCGGCATTGATGTGGGGAGGTAGCGGCAATTGCACCAAGATGCCATCTATATCAGTCTGCTGATTTAGGGTGGCAATTTTAGCCAATAAAACCTCTTCTTTGGTTTGGGCATCCAGCAAACAGCTCTCGGCCATGATGCCAACCTCTTGACATGCCAAGGTCTTATTGCGGACATAGACATGGGAGGCCGGATCTTGACCTAGGTTTATAACACAAAGACTGGGAGGTCTTGTGCCATTGGCTGTGCCCTGGGCAATGCGGGCTTTTAGTTCGCTGCGGATGGTGAGAGCTTGTGCTTTACCATCAAGAATGATCACAGAGGGCTCCTTAACTTAAGTTGTTACAAAAAAAAGCAGGCCTGGCCTCTAAAAGTCGCAGACCTGCTTGATGAATTTTACGATTTCCTATGCCCTGACTTTACCATTAGTCTTTATTGGCACTATAGTAATCCATGAAAAATGGGCCAAAGAAATCGGCAACATCATCTAATTCTTCTTCAATGCGCAGCAGTTGATTGTATTTGGCCATACGTTCGGAACGGCACAAGGAGCCTGTTTTAATCTGCCCAGCATTTACCGCAACCGCAAGATCTGCAATAAAGGTATCTTCGGTTTCGCCTGAACGGTGGGAAATAACGGTTGTGTAGGCATTTTCTTTGGCCATGGCGATGGTATCTAAGGTCTCTGTCACAGTACCAATTTGATTCAATTTGATCAAAATTGAATTGGCGATACCTTTCTCAATACCCTCAGCTAAGATGCTTGAATTGGTCACAAAGAGATCATCACCGACCAATTGCACATTGTCGCCCAAAGATTGCGTCAACATGCCCCAACCATCCCAGTCATTTTCAGCCATACCATCTTCAATTGACACTAGAGGATACTTTTTAGTGAATTCCTCAAGCCACTGGCACATTTCACCATTGGTAAAGCTCTTATTTTCTCCAGCCAAGACATATTTACCATCTTGATAAAATTCAGAAGAGGCGACGTCGATAGCCAAAACTACTTCACTTCCCGGATTATACCCTGCCTCTTCAATAGCCTTGATAATATAGCTAAAAGCCTCATCATGACTCTTAAGATTGGGCGCAAAACCACCTTCATCCCCTACACTGGTGACATGCCCATCTTTCTTGAGGATTTTTTGCAAGGTATGGAAGATTTCAGTACCCATGCGTAAAGCATCATGATAGGTTTGCGCACCACCAGGCATAATCATGAATTCTTGAATATCTAAATTGTTGGGTGCATGAGCGCCACCATTTAAGATATTCATCATGGGTACAGGAAGCACTTTGGCATTGAGGCCACCCAGATATTTATACAGAGGCAAGCCTGAATAGGCAGCTCCAGCACGGGCGCAGGCCATGGACACGCCCAACATGGCATTGGCGCCTAAATTGGTTTTGGCATCGGTGTTATCAAGATCAAGCAGCAGATTATCTATGCGGACTTGGCGCAGACAATCTTCACCAACAAGGGCTTCTGCAATGGTGGTGTTGACATTATTGATGGCTTTTAGCACGCCTTTGCCCAGGTAACGGGCATCGCCATCGCGCATTTCAAGGGCTTCCCGTGAACCAGTGGAGGCGCCTGAAGGCACAGCGGCGCGTTCGCAAATTCCAGACTCCAAAGTCACTTCCACCTCTACGGTAGGATTGCCCCGGGAGTCCAAAATTTCACGACCGATTATAGAGGCAATTTCGCTCATATCTGCTCCTTATCTTGAATGTTCATAGCTTTAACACAAGCCTGATCTGGCTCGTACAAAAAAATATATGCGATTTAGTGTTGTTCTACTTTGGTGAGATGACAGGCTAGGCAACGTAAGCCCTCTAAGACAAGCTCAGGGTAAATGGCTGTAAAAATGGACGTTAAATGCTGTAAATTACCTATAAACCCACCTGTGCCCACAATGACATGAGGGGCTTGAAAACATTGCTTTATCCTAGCACAAAGCCCCTCGATTTGGACAATAGTACCATAAAGAGCGCCTTGGGCTATGCACTCAGTTGTTGTGCGGCCAAGATGAAAACTTGGAGAGGCTGCGGCTAACTTGATTTTAGGCAAGAGCGCTGTATGTTGGGCTAGGGCATTAAGGGCTAACTTGGGCCCTGCTAAAATAAAACCGCCCTGGAAGCACTCTTGGGACACGCAGTCAATGGTTAAGGCTGTACCTACATCCACAATGATCTGGGTTGCCGCTGTAGAGTAGAGACATTTGGCGGCATAAGCTGCAGCCAGACGATCGGATCCCAGTTGGGCAGGATTGGTATAGAGTGTGGCAAGAGGAATAGGTATTTCTTGCGGCACGAGCTTTACCGGGCTGTGCAGGCATGTTTTTAAGATCTCTATAAGCTTAGCATTGAGGCTTGGCACTACGGAGCAGAGGAGACAGAGGTCGGGGTTAAGACCTGAGGTTTGTGCCTGCAGGGTTTGTATCAGGGTGTCAACAGGCTGGGTCTTCAGCACCTTGTGCCAGAGGAGCGAATCTTCTGTAGCTAGGGCTATTTTGGTTGCTGAATTCCCCACATCTACGAGAACAACGTGCATGTGTTTTGTCCCCTGAATGATAATGTCTGCAAGCTGCAGAACCAAACGAACTTGGCGCCAGTCTAAAAATCCAAACTGCCTGGAGTCCTTGGGAAAGGAATGCAATCGCGAATATTATTGACACCAGTTAAAAGCATGAGTAAGCGTTCAAAGCCTAAGCCAAAGCCTGCGTGGGGGGCTGTACCAAAACGGCGTAAATCAAGATACCACCAATAATCTTGGGTATTTAAGTTCAGACTTGCAAGTTTACTTTCCAAAACATCCAAACGTTCTTCGCGTTGGGAGCCTCCAATAATTTCCCCAATCCCTGGCACTAAAATATCCATAGCTGCCACGGTTTTGCCATCAGCATTATTTCGCATATAAAAGGGTTTAATGCTTTGGGGATAATCATAAATAATCACAGGCCCCTGACAGTATTCTTCACTTAAATAGCGTTCATGTTCAGTTTGTAAATCTACACCATATTCTACAGGATAAGTAAAGGACTTATTACTTTTTTGTAAAATCTGAATACTATCTGTATAAGAGAGATGTTTGAATTGGGTACAGTTCGCTAAATTCTCAAGGCGTGGTAAAAGTCCTGGCGAGACATATTTGTCAAATAAAGCAAGCTCTTTGGAAGCTTTACTTAAGACTTCTTGGGTCACTTTTTGCAGCAAATCTTCACCTAAGTGCATGAGATCACTTAAGTCTGCAAACGCCATTTCAG
>JAFTDU010000089.1 GCA_017454005.1 Desulfovibrionaceae bacterium
ATCTGTTGTCGAGCCAGCGGCAGAGCAGAGTAGCTATGTGCGGAAGGGATAACCGCTGAAAGCATCTAAGTGGGAAGCCTGCCTTAAGATAATTTCTCCCTGAAGCAATTCAGTAAGGGCTGAGGAAGACTACCTCGTTGATAGGCTGGAGGTGGAAGCGTCGTGAGGCGTGGAGCTGACCAGTACTAATAGCCCGAGTGTCTTAATCAAGAAAAGAGATTTCTTTCCCTGTCAATTAAATATATGTAATTTTTTGGCAGCCATAGAGAAGAGGGTACACCCGATTCCATGCCGAACTCGGAAGTTAAGCTCTTCATCGCCGATGATACTGCATAACGTCATGTGGGAAAGTAGGTCGCTGCCAAGCTTTTTTAAAGCCTCAAACATTATGTTTGAGGCTTTTCTTGTTTTTATGCCCAATCGACATTACTTTTTGACTAAAGTGTTAGACCAAAATAAATAGATGTAACTCTACACTTAAGACTAAAAATGTAGAGTTACTAAAGCGCTTAGATATCCTTGAGCATTTTTACAGCACAAAATTTGCCACACATGGCGCAAGTATCTTCTGTTTTCTCAACCGCATGCCGTTTTTCTACCATACTTGGATCAAGAGCTGCCTTTTGCATGCCCTCCCAATCTAAATTGCGCCTGGCACAATTCATAGCAGCTTCTCTGGCTAGAGCATGCTTACGACCTAGGGCAATTTCACCAGCGTGCGCTGCAACTCTTGAAGCATAAACGCCCAAGCGGACATCTTCTTCATCTGGTAAGGTTAAATGTTCTGCAGGGGTTAGGTAGCAGAGAAAATCAACGCCTGCTTGCACCCCAATAGCTCCGCCAATAGCACCAGCAATGTGGTCATAACCTGGGCTACTATCACAGACAAGGGGCCCTAAGACATATAAAGGCGCTTTATGGGTTAGGAGTTTAATGGCTTGAATCTGGCCTGCCACTTTGTCTAAACTCATGTGACCTGGGCCTTCAATCATGCACTGCACACCATACTCTTGGGCCCTTTGACAGAGCAGATCAAGATTTAACACTTCTTCAAATTGGGCTGCATCGCCGGCATCACTTCCTGCTCCAGGCCGTAAGCCATCGCCAAGAGAGAGGGTGACATTATAGGGTCTACAGATTTCAAGGAGCTTGTCAAAATAGGTTAAGAGCGGATTTTCCTGCTTATTTGTCAGCATCCATTTAGCCAACATGGAACCGCCCCGAGATACTATCCCTAAGGTACGATTTTTCTTGGCCAAATCTGCTCCACGTTTTGATAGGCCGCAATGCACAGTAATAAAATCGACTCCTTGCGCACATTGTTTGCTAATTTCAGCAAAGAGTTCATCGGGCTGCATGGTGGGAATACCGCGATCTGCATCGATGAGATTTTTGCCCACAGCATAAATGGGGACTGTGCCTAAGGGTTTGGGGCAGCTTTCAAGCATGGCCGCTCTAATTTTATCAAGATCGCCTGCAGTTGAGAGATCCATGATGGTATCGGTTTCAGCTTTGAGAGCCACCTTGACCTTTTCAAGTTCACTTTCAAGGCAGCTGCTTAAAGGCGAAGTACCCAGGTTGGCATTGACTTTGACGCGGGCGGGTTGGCCAATGAGGCAGGGGGAGAGATTTGGATGCTTGGGGTTACCAAGCAAAACCATGTGCCCGCTCTTAATGCCTGCAAGAATTTCTGCTTCGCTTAAACCCTCGCAAGTTGTCAGATCTTTTAAATGTTGACTTAAGAGATCCTGCAGCGCAGAATTTTTTTGTAAATCCATGATGTAAACCTTTTAGAGGTTTGAATAATACATAAGATGCAAGTTGTTTCCCTTGCACTACTTATAGACTCAAATTATTACTGGTATATTAGCGTAACTTAATTTTGTATGATTTAGAGAAACCCAGAGTATGATCTTATCTTAATGGTAACATGATAAAAACAAGCTTGCCAATTTTTTATCAAAATATGCTTACATGACAATGTATAGCATAGATACGTCATAACTTCTGATCTGATCAGTAAAATATCAACATAAGAGATCTCTGATCTTGCAAACAAGTTAAGCACTCTTAAATAGCTGAATAATGCGCCCACCAGGGCATATTTTTGGAAGCGTCATTGAGGCCACATTCAAGGGCTTCAGAATCTACATCGAGAGATTGCATTAAGGCATGAAAGGCTGGGGAGTGATCCATGTGCATAGTATGGCAGATTTCATGATGACAGAGTTGCCGCACAAGTGGTTCAGGGAGTAACACTGCCCGCCAGTTGAGACTAATATTGCACACCCCATCACCCTTGCGACTACAACTCCCCCAACGTGTGCGTTGATCGCGGACAGTAATGCGTCCAATAATAAAATTGCCATTTTTAGCTAAAGTTCTGCAAAACTCGGGCAAGAGCTCTTCACCTTTTCTCTTGCCCCAATCTTGCAAAGCTTGGGCGACCAGATGAATATTGTTCACATCTCCATAGAGACAAATCGTGTTGTCCTTTTGCACTAGCGCAATTCTTTGCGCATCATTTTGCACTAAAAAACCTAACGGCGCAGTACGAATATCTTGATAAGCCTGCTTTAAATCCGTAGATGTGCTTATTTTGTAGACAATCCCTTCTAAGGGAATCGCAATTTCGCTGGGAATTTCACGTTCGCGCAATTGTTGAATGGCAATAAAATGATGTTCATCGATCCAGTCTGAACATGATTTTATTGTTCTCCTCAGGTCAAATTCAGTGATAGAACTTGGTACAACTGCAACAAACTCACCCTGAATCAACTTTAGGGTAACTCGTTTGCTCCTATTTGATTGTTTGATATGTATATTAATTTCTGATCCGTCAGGACATGTATATTTTATTATTTTGGGAATACTTAAATTTTGCATACTGCGTAGTTTCCCCGTAGTGTCTAAGTAGTTTCTATTGATCCTAAAGGGCATATACAAACGATCATAATTTGCTAAATCATAGAAATTTTTATGGCAAGTAGCGCTGAAGATATAAAATAAACTTGTGGTGGCGTCAATCTGCATTTAGACTAAAGATGTTTGTAAATTACGCATATCTTTTAAGTTATATAAAACAAAAAATCACTTCAAAAAGTTCATATTGTTATCTCATAATCTATTTTAGGCATTCAAATAGTTCATTGAATGCCTTTTTTTCTGCCAAAAACTTAAAGGTCTTTTTAACAGCCTCTGTCTTGATTTTGAGTTGAACACTTAAAATATTTAGATTTTAAATTATTTTAGTATATATTTTTTAAATTTAATTATCAAAGATTTGAGTGCATACATGTGTCTTAACAAACTATTACAGCATGGATAATTGCAGTGCCAAACCTTGGCAAAGATTTTAGTGAAATTGTGCTAAGAGACGCCCATTTTTAATACATGCATATCCTAATGGTAGATCACGCCAATACATGAAGACTACTTTGCTAGATTTATCAGTATTAAGGCTTTGTCCTGCAAAAAGGCGTTCTAAATCTTTGAGATCTTCTAAGACAATGGCTTGACTTAAATTAGGACTACTTGGAGTTAAGATACGCAGGCGCGGTTGGGGCACAAAATGAGTGCCATGCAAGGTGCCCAAAAGAAAACCTTGGGGCTTTACTTTCGCTTGCAAAAGTTGTTGCAAGCTTTTTGGCAAAAAATAGACTTTATTTTTGGTATTTACGCAAATGCCTTCAGGAAGTTGATCGATATCAAGATTAGGCGCTTGTAATACATCTTTATTAATTATTGTGTCACATAGCTTATCTTCACTTTCTTGAATACATAAAGATTCAGACGTAGTTTTTTTGCGAAATTTAGCTAGAAAAAAACCTTGGGATAGCGAATCTTCACCATTTATGGTCAAAGTGGTAGACTTTTGCGCATAGATAAAGCCTTGAAAGGGGGTAATTGGTTCTAAAACTAAATCTAAGTTATCCTCACAAAACTTAATATGTCCTTCATTTTCCGCTTCATTGGTTGTGCAGGTGGAGTAAAGTAAGCGGCCACCTGGGGCTAATAGACTTGCGCAAGTTATGAGCAGGCGGCGCTGGAGTGTAATTAAAGGCGCAATCTTCTCTTGAGTCCAGAGTTTTTTGACTTGTGGATTTTTTGCGACTGTCCCCCAGCCAGAACACGGGGGATCAAGAGCTATGGCGTCTACAGGTCTTGCAAGTTGCAAGGTCTCCCCAGCTACATTTATGGTTGCCACTTGGGGAAGATTTAAGCGTTCTAGATTGGCCTGCAAGGTCAAAAGGCGCGTTTTTTTGGGCTCATTGGCCAAAATGCACCCGCTTCTACCTGTAAGTTGCGCTAAAAATGATGTCTTACTGCCAGGACTGGCGCACAGATCCAGTGCGGTCTCCCCAGGTTGTAGATTTAAGGCCAAGGGGGGCAACATGGAGGAACGATCTTGAATATAGATGTAGCCAAAAAAGGCCGCCCAGGAACTACCCAAAGGTGTTGGTTCAACTTGGAGACGAAAGCACTCTTTGGCAAAAGGTTCAGGACTATAGACATAGCCCTGCATTTGTAAGAGCGCATGGACGTGGGGCACAAGCTTTGAGTCGGCCACAATGCGAAAAGAGCGGGGTGGGGGAGCTTTTTTTGGAGGGGTGAGCATAATGGTTAAGGGAGCTTAAGATTTTAGAAAGAGAGGCGGAAGAGGGTCTGCAAGTTACTTTACTCTATTTGGTATATTTGTCAAAAAGGCTGGATATTTTTAGGAAAAACGTAGGTTATTCAGAAATAGTCCACAGTCGTTTTGCTTAAAGATCAAAATGCTTGCACTTTTTTGAACAATATGGCACATTGACCATGCCTACGGGTGCTAAACCCAAAGCCCTGTGTAATCTTTAATTAGGAAGTTTGGAGGCAGCGGTTCAACCAAGTTCAGGTTTGTACGCTGAAGATGTATGCCCAAGAATTATAAGTTTTTGCTAGGCTTGTTGAGTCTAGCTGTTTGGATGCTTTTGGCCGCGCAGACTGTGGCGCAAGCTGCTAAACAGGCGGTGGTGTTGCCTTTTACGGCCAATGTACCGCAAGATAAAGCCTATTTGGCTAAGGCCCTGCCAGCAGCGGTGCAAAGTAAGTTGCAAATCCAAGGTGTTTTGAGTGCCAGACCAGGCCAAGTCCTTGCTAAAACCCCTCAAGAGGCCCGTCGGGCTTTGGGTGGGGCTGATTATGCCGTCTTTGGCAATATCAGTGTCCAGGGCAATAATTGTTCCATTACATTAAATAGTGTGGATAGATCTGGTAAGACTTGGAGCAAGACTGCCCAAACGCCACTTTCAGGTTTAAGTGGGACGGTGCAAAATCTTACCCAAAGTATGGCCCAAGAGAGTTTTGGCGTGCAGTTGGCGCACACAGGTGTCGCCATGACCCCAGGCTCTCGAGCCATGCATGGCCCAAGACAGCCCCAAGCAGGCACAAGTTCCGATATTATTGTCAATGAGACAGGCCAACAATATTACTTAAATCCCCAGTTTCGTTATCAAGGCGCCAGTGCTGGCGATAGTTCGCGTTTACGTTCGCAAAGATTAAAAATCAGCATGGTCGATATGGCAGTGGATGATTTTAATGGCGACGGCAAAAACGAAATTGCTATTTTAGATAATCATCATCTGTATATGTTTGTCTGGGGTAATGATGGCAAACTTAGAGAAATAGGTAAAACGCAAGTTGCTCAAAGTAATGTTAATTTTTGCATGCGCAGTATTGACCTAAATCGTGATGGCGCTAAAGAACTTGTTGTGGTTACCTATGATGAACAGAAAAATCGGCCATATACTTTTTTCTATAGCTTCAAAGGCAATCGCTTTAGTCAATATTGTAATCGTTGCAACTATTTTTGCTCAGTCGTACGCTTAAGCCCAACTTTTGTACCGACCTTAGTGGGCCAGGGTTGGGATTCTTTAAAATTATTTGCACCTGGCGTGCATACCATGGTGAAGACTGGCAACACCTTTACTTTGGGTTCGCGCTTAAATCTTCCCAAAGAAGCAACGGCCTTTAATTTCTGTTGGTTGCCAGGCTCACGGGGCGGCGATGGTGATAAGTTGGTGGTCTTACGGGATGATGAACGCTTAAAAATCTTTGGTGGCAAGGGCAATTCTGCAATTCATACAACTATGGAAAAATTTTCTGGTTCAGCTGTGGGTATGGAGCACTATAAAGGCATGCCGGGACTTGGCGTTGATCGCAACTATCAATTGCCAGAAAAATATTTTGCCCCCATGCGCTTTATCACAGCAGACCTTGGACGTACTGGCGAATATGTCTTAATGATCAATAAACCAATTTCCACAGCATCACAATTTTTTGATCGCTATCGTTACTTCCCTCAAGGTGAAATCCATGCCCTCTACTGGGATGGTGTGGGCTTGGGTTTAAAATGGAAGACCAGACGCATTAGAGGCTCGGTTGGCCAAATTGATCTCGCTGATATGAATAATGATGGTGTTTTGGATCTAGTTGTTGGGCTTAATTCTTCACCTGACTTAGGTATTGGTAGCAGACAATGTATGATTGTGGGCTATCCTTTAAATACCAAAGCTACAGATCCCAACGCGCCCATTGATTTGAGTGATTTTGAGGTGAGTCCCAACCGTTAGAGGTAAGATTATGCGCATTTTGGTGATTGGTTCAGGTGGCCGTGAACATGCCTTAGTGTGGAAGTTACACCAAAGTCCCCTTGTCGAGACAATTTATGTGGCGCCTGGTAATGGGGGGATCGCCCAGGAAGGTGTGAATCTGGTTGACATTAGGGCTGATGCCATAACTGACTTAGTCAAGTTTGCTAAAGATAAATCCATAGATTTGGTTGTACCAGGACCTGAATTACCCTTAACCCTAGGCATTACCGATGCTTGTAGGGAGCAAGGTATAGCTTGTTTTGGTCCAGATAGGTTTGCAGCCCAACTAGAAGGTAGTAAAGCCTTTGCCAAAGATCTCATGTTAGAGGCAGGTGTGCCCACAGCAAAAGCAGCTATTGTGACATCTTATGCTGATGGATGCAAAGTCTTAGAACAGAGTGACTATCCCGTTGTCTTAAAAGCAGATGGCTTGGCCCAAGGTAAAGGTGTTGTCATCTGTCAAGATAGATCCCAAGCACAAGCTACTTTGCACCAAATGCTTGAGGAACAGATATTTGGAGCCGCTGGCACGCGTGTGTTAATTGAAGAATGTTTAGTTGGTGAAGAGGTCTCTTTACTTGCCGTTTGTTCTGGAGAAGAAGTCCTTTTATTGCCTTCAGCCCAAGATCATAAACGTGCCTTTGATCATGATGAGGGTCCAAATACTGGTGGCATGGGTGCCTATAGTCCTGCACCTATTCTACCAAGTGCCGAAGCAGAAGATGTGGCTAATCAAACAATTAGACCCATCTTAAAAGCATTGGTTGCGAAAGGTCATCCCTTTATTGGTGTTTTGTATGCTGGCCTTATGATGACAGCAACTGGGCCTAAGGTGCTAGAATATAATGTCAGATTCGGGGATCCTGAATGCCAACCCTTGCTTATGCTATTCACGAGCGATTTAGCAAAGGTTATGCTGTGCGCAGTTGAGGGATCTCTTAATAAGACAGATTTAGAGTTTAGCCCTGGCGCTTGTGTGGGTGTTGTCATTGCCAAGGATGGGTACCCCAAAAGCTATAGCAAAGGAAGTCCTATTACAGGACTCGATGCGGTTGCTAAGATGCCGCATACAAAAGTGTTTCATAGTGGTACAGGCATTCAAGATAACCAAATAGTCTCTACAGGCGGGAGGATTCTCTGTGTGACAGCAGAGGGCGCTGATTTACAAACAGCTCGAGATGCCGCTTATGCAGCTCTTGCCAAGATTGAGATTCCTGGAAGTTTTTACCGCAAAGATATCGCTGCCAAGGGATTGGCGCATGTCAAATAATCCCACCTTTAGGTTGAGGCTTGCGAGAATTACGTTGCTTAACCCATGGATAATGCCCGAGTTCATGGCTCGGTAAAAGTCTTGTGAGGGAGTCAACCTAGTGTGGTACAAGCATTTGCAACATTGGCAAAGGGCAAAAACCTAGTTATCAAAGAGATGAAGGACTTGCTGGTAGCAGCTCAAAAAAACATTATGTCATAACATGCACTTATGCCTTGTTCACAAAGGAAAGCAAGGCTTCTAGTGAGCCATAAAAAAGCTAAACGTGAGAAGCTAAATAGATAGTAGGAGTTGGCATAGCTTAAGGTGCAATGTATGGCAGTAACAAGCCAAAGGCTTGAACTTTGGCAGGACAAGCATTCTTTGCTTCTGATACGTGTTTAGTAGATGTTGGTATATCTAGATTTCAGACACAAGCTATAAAGATTAGTCTTTTGGCAATATGAAGTAGCGTACGTCTACGCTTGCTTAGAGGCGGAAGACTTCTGCCCACGAGGTTTAAAATAGGAAGAGTTATGGCTAAAGTTGCAATTTTAATGGGGTCAGCTTCAGATGAGGAGTGCGTGGCCCCTTGCATGAAAGTTTTGGCCAATCTTGGCATTGACTACGAAGTAACTGTGACTTCAGCCCACAGAACACCTAAACGTACAGCTGACTTTGTCGCAGCCCAAGAGGCTAGCGGCTGCCAAGTGTTTATTTGTGCTGCTGGGATGGCTGCTCATTTAGCTGGGGCAGTAGCGAGTCAAACACTCATTCCTGTCATTGGCATACCGGTAGCTAGTAAGAACTTAGGTGGCCTTGATGCCTTATTGTCAACGGTGCAGATGCCTGCAGGCTTTCCTGTGGCAACAGTTGCCATTGATGGGGCAAAAAATGCGGCTTGGCTAGCTGCGCAAATTTTGGCCTTACATGATCAGGAACTTAAGGAAAAAATTGCAAAAGAAAGACTCAAGATGCAAGAGTCTGTGGAAGCTGCTGCAGAATCCATAAATAGTAAGTACGCCAAATCTTAGAAACAAAAAGGCCCAAGGCTACAACGAGAGCTTTGGGCCTAAAATGCTTAGGCATTGCCATAGTAAGGCGCATAATGCTCCAAACTCGTACTGAGGCGAAAAATTTGGACAGTATATTGTTTACGTTGGTTACTACAAATGGGACAAGCATCGGTTACAAGAAAACAACTACTGTCAAGTTCTAAGGGGTCAATGCCAGCTTCTTTAAGAAGTTCAGTCGCCCGACCCGTATCCCACAGTACAGGTGCACCACAGCGCCCACATTCCACATAGAGAAGTTCAGGATCTAACCCTTTGGGTTTGAACATGTCTGGAATGGGGGGTAAGGGCACCACATGCGACTCAGGAGCTACTTGCTTGCGACCATAAAAGAGACCAGTGCGACACTTGGTGTGCAGCCTTTTACGAGAACTTTTGGTTTTATGCAGAAGGATGGTGCGTTTATTTATATGTCCAAAGAAATGCGTCATATTCAGGTCTTAAGCGTTGCGCTGCGCAATCAAATCGCAGCAGGTGAAGTTGTCGAACGGCCAGCCGCGGCGTTAAAGGAATTAATGGAAAACAGCCTTGATGCGGCCGCAAAACAGATTGATGTCGAAATAGAAAACGGTGGACAAGCTTTAATTCGGGTTCAAGATGATGGGGTTGGCATAGCCAAAGACGAACTTGCTTTAGCCTTGACCCGTCATGCAACCAGCAAAATTAGCCAACAAAAAGATTTAGAGCAGATTAATACGTTGGGCTTTCGCGGGGAAGCATTACCCAGCATTGCTGAAGTCTCAAAATTGCGTCTTTTATCAGCACAGGGCGATGCAGCCTTTGAACTCGATGTAGATTTTGGCGTACACCGCGAGCTCAAACAATGTGCCTTACCGCGGGGTACGGTGGTAGAGGTAAGAGATCTTTTTGGTAATATTCCGGCTAGATTAAGGTTTTTAAAGAGCCCTGCCACAGAACAAAAACATGCGCAGGATATTTTGATGCGGCTAGCTTTAGCCCATCTCAATGTAGGTTTTAGCTTAAAATTGGGCGGCCGCGAAGTGTTACGCATCGCCGCTAACCAAAATCTTGCCACACGCTTGGCGCAGTTTTGGCCGCAAGACATTGCACAAAGTTTACTGCCCTTTTGCTTTGAGCGCAATGGGGTAAAAGTGCATGGTTTAACCTCGCCACCGCAAGTTACTCAATTAAGAAATAATCGTATTTTACTCTACGTCAATGGTCGCTCTATTACAGATAAACGCATTTTAGGCGCCATTCGCGAGGCCTATCAAGGCAAGTTAACTAGTCGTGATTATCCGCAAGTGGTGCTCTTTTTAGAAATTGATCCCAGTTTAGTGGATGTGAATGTGCATCCAACCAAAGCAGAAGTGCGCTTTCAAAATGAATCTTTGATTTTTGTGAGCTGCGTGCAGGCTTTAAGCGCGGCACTTGAAAAAAGTAGTGCTGTGACGGCGCCTACTTCTGAACCTAAGACTAGCCCAAGCAACCTTGTGGAAAAGCCAGGACCAGATTTTACGCCAAGACCCCCAGGATTCTGGGGCTCTTTAGATGAACCCAGCTTTCCAAAACCCAAAGATGATAATGTTCTTGATGCCGACACAGGTCCCTGGCAGGTAAGCGTAGCTCAAAGGGAGAGTGCAAGCACACCAACCCAAAGGGAACCAGGTGTAGCCATGCAAAATTTGATCTATCTAGGTCAAATTGCCGCCACCTACCTTTTATTCCGCGACACTAACAATGATCTGTTGGTGGTGGATCAACATGCAGCCCATGAACGAGTTCTTTACGCTAGATTGTTGGCAAACGCTAACAAACATGTTGGCCAAGGCTTGATGGTGCCGTTTGAGCTGCAATTGCACCCGACAGAGTGGGAACGCTTCCAAGAATTGAGCAGTGTTTTGGCGCAAATGGGTTTTGAGTTGAGTAGAGAGCAAGGTACTTTGACGTGTAGTGCAATTCCGCCCCTGTTAGATGTGGCTTTTGCTAAAACTTTTTTACGTGACGCTCTAAATGGCGCCTTAAATGACAATAGTGACATGTTAAAGAGTATGGCGTGCCATGCTGCCATCAAGGCTGGCCAGGTGTTAAGCTGTGCTGAAGTGACCAAATTGCTTGGTGAATGGCTGGCTACGCCTGACCATGAATTTTGCCCCCATGGGCGACCTGTGGTTTTGCGCTATGATGCGCATGTTTTAGAACATGCTTTTAAACGCAAACAATAAGTGAAAGATTGTTCAAACTATTTCAATGAAGAGCTGAACCTCTTAAGTAATAAAGCCAAAGGTAGGATTTTATCTTGGATCTGTGGTTAGAAGTTATAATTTTTTGCTCTAATAAGTTGTAGTATAAACAGTATTCTTTTTTCATCTATCCTGTGACACTTGAGAAGTGTCATTTTTTAAAGCTCTTTTTAATATTTTTGAAATTTTGTAAATATAAAATGTTGTAGGGTTATGAAGGATCTATGACAGTGGGAGCACAAGAGCATAATCTTTGGGCAAACTGAAAGTATACATTGGATTTTAAGGTGAGGTTAGAAAGGAGGCGTAACAAAATAGGCAATATCTATTATTTTTGATGTATAAAAATTGCTCTAGAAAGAACATAAAACTTTTAAATAAGAGCACCGCTTTATTTGCAAAATGTATCAAAAAGAGATTGGATTATTTTGCTTAAACTTTTAAAATTTGAAAAGTATTAGATATGAGCAAAAAAATTAAAAACCTGAATAGTCTAAGACATGATTCAAAGATCTTTGATTTGATTGCAGCTTACACTGAACAAAAGTATAGCGAGTTAGAGTCCATTCATATAAATCAAGAACATCTAATTTGCCTTGATGTTGCGGAGTTAGATGTTTTTCTAACACTTCTACAACATCATCTATTGGGAAATAAATACCCTCAAAAGAAATACGTATTATATCATTATCACGTTCAAGCAAGGGCACGTCATTGGATATTTCATCTTGGATCGCTTGTTCTAAGGCTTTTTGCAAATCATGTTCAAGATCTAAAGAAGCAGGATAGATATGACCATATACTTTTAATTCGATAGACATAATATTATTTAATTAAATGATTGTTATAGTATTATTAAATGATAATAAAAATAATCTTTAAACAGAAAAGATGTTAGTTTAATTATATTTATTGTATATTGGCAATAGGTATAAGCAATTTGAGAGTATAATAGAATATTATACAATAGTTGTGATTCATTATAATCAAATATTAATAATGATAGTGATGTTATGATGACCATATAGATATAATTTAGAAATGATTTATGCTGGTTAATATCATCTAAGTCTTACAATGATCTAATTGAGGATTGAGATGTCAATAATATAAAATTGATAAGAATCATAGAAATATACAAATAAAAGGAACATAGAAATGGGTTTTACATCTTGTTGTTAGCATGTGGCTTCAGTTTTTGGGATCGGAGTATGTGAGTTTTGATGCGCAAGCAAGTCACTTGAGGGTAGAGTGAAGAACTATTGAATGACCATTTATAGAAAGGATGCTATGGATCAAATATAGGGTATTGTTATATTTCATGTATGATTATTATGTATACTATCTAGTAAGTTATGAGGTTCAATATATATCATAATGTAAACATTAAGTTACAATTAATTCTACTTTTGATATAATTTTTTGGCAAATTAAAGCTATTCTTATGTTGGTTGTTTAATGTTGGCAAAGATTTCATATGGATGTGCATAACTTGTAAGAGATCATTTAGAATGCAGAGAAAGTGATAAGATGTATACTTCTATGCAGATTTATAAAAGGTTTTTATGCCAAGTATATATTGCATATGACTGTGGTGGTTTAAGTTATTTGCATCTAGTATGTAGTATCTTATCATATTGTTAGAGTGAGTTTTATGTTAACGTTTACATATTTTTGAGTTATTGGAAGAGGCGAAAAAAAGTAGGATGTGTAGTTTTAAAAGCATATATAGTTATAATAAGTACACTACTTGCCAGATTCAAAAATGAAATTTGAGAGAAGAGAATACTATTTATGAGTTGTTAAAAGGAGGCAACATGCTGATATAACACAGTAAAATATTACATTTTAAAGCGAACATTATGTTGATATGTATATGTTATTAAGCTGTTGAGATAGGGGGGCTAAGTTAGAAAATGTAATTTTAAAAACAGAGATAATATTAACGAGTATAGTTTCATAGAGTTTAAAGAAAGATATTTGAGTGAAGAGTTGTCTATGTTATGATTATGCAAAAGATAGTGCTAAGAGATATAATATAGTAAAATATTTACATTTTAAAGCGATAATTATGTGAATATATATATGTAGTTGATCTATTTGTATGGATATATATAACTTAGGCGACGTCATTTTTAAGGCATATGTAAGAATAAGAAATGTTGTGTCTTGCAGATTAATAAATTGATATTTTGGTGAGCGTGTGGCTCACTTTCTGGTGATCGATCCCACTTTGTGACTTAAATAGTTAGGTTAGGTGTATATGTTATGTACTAATTTTGGCTATATCGATGTTCATATGTAGTAGATTTATATATGGATATATATAGATTAATTGACGTAAACATGAATATATCTATAATAATTACAAATGGGATTGTTGGCATATTAGTAGTTGATTTTTGAGTAAATAAAAGTACATGTTATAGTGATTCAAAATATATTATTTATGGTTATCAGAGAGTGTATTATTTCATTTGCAGGGGATACTGACGTTGGTGATTGTAGGTAGTTGAGATGTAAATATAGGTGGATATGACCTACTATGATTATTGAAAAATAATCAATATTGATAATAAGTGCATGGTTGAACAATTTAAGCAAATGCAGCTTGCTGAAAGGTGACACAACTTTTTGATTATGAAAAATAGATCATTTACTATTATTGTATAGTATATTTTTACATCCTAAGGTGGTCAAAATGTGAATGCTTATTTATTAATAACCAATTGACATAGATGTATCTGAATTACTTAATAGAGATTATAAAACATATATAATTATGTGTTGTGCATAATTTATAAATTTAAAAAAATGTTTGATATGTGAGCCATGTTGAACTTATGATCTAAACAACCATGTCATTTGTCGATATGAAATAGCATGCTGTATGACAGTAGAGAGATTTATATACTAATTTTTATATATCGTTTGCCTACTAAAATATGATTTTATAACATATTAAATATTGTTTGTTAATAATACACAATGAGAATAATTGCATGTTTTACAAGCAAGTTAAAAATGGTACTTGTGTAAGCAAAAGAGAATTATTTGCTAATAAAAATATGACTGTTGTAGTTACAATATATTGAAATATGATATAATAAAGATGTTTTAATGTAAATTATGACATATAGTTAAAGCAGTTTTTTGTGGATTTTAATAACCAATAATTTACAAGTCAAATTATATATTTGTGGATAACAAGTACACATTTATTAAGTTAAGTAAAGGATCACTGTATGTATAATAGGCTATTTTTGATGAGAAAAAGTAGATCTCTTATATGCAGGATAGAGAATATTGCAGATTGCTTAAGTGATAATTTTGTGAATTACTACACATAATTGATCGATTAATACAACGTACATATGCTATAAGATATCGTTTTAGAGACATGGGTAATGCTAGTAAGTGCACTAATTTGAAATTCATAGAAATCATTGATGTGTAAAGTATACATAATTTTTAGTGTAGCAAAGTATATTATTTATAGATTTTATGAAGTATCTTATCGTTTTCTAAGAGCATGATGATGTAAGTATAAATATGGAGGTAAGAGCGTGATAGCTATAAAATTATACTACAAATAGCACGTGGAAGACATATATAATGATAATTAGTGCGCTATTTGCATAGTTCAAGGAAATGATCGATATGGAAATGATATATAAAACCTGTATTATATAATCAGATTCTTTATAGCTTTTGAATAGGATATTATGATATTCTTGATATGCTATAATGTGCATTAAGATACATAAAGAAGTGATTTGTATAGATATATATACACTATGAAATGACTTATTTACTACATAGGTATGAGTAGTCTTGCGTGCATTTGTTAGGTTATAAGGTAAGTCTATACATAAACAATAGTGAATTGATGATTAAATTAAGCAGGTAATTTACATATATTATATCAAATATCATACACTTCTCAATATATAGTTATGTCAATCGCAATATATCGCTTGCTGATTATTGATGTCTACGATGTACAATATAGTCTGATTGATGTGTTAATCAAGACAATAAATATACTTTTAACACTGATAACAGAAATGGGTATTATCTTAATAATAGACAGCTTAATAATTAAAAGGAATCAGGTTATTTGTAGATATTATATTATTTGTTATGATATTATTATTCTATTGCAATGTCAAGTTTGATACATATATTGCATGTTCCAATAGATGCATATACAATACATAATATCCTATTAAAGACATTAGTATTTACTATATTTGCATGTTTTTAGCGAACATATAAACATACTGATAAGTAAATTATAGACAACTTAAAATGTTTTAAAGTACGACACTTACAGCTATGATAAAGTAAATTATAACATAAAAAGGAGATAATTGTGTTGATTGATGTATTTCGTTGACTAAGTTGTATAGATATTCATAATATGGGAAATAACATTTAGACTGTATAGAGGATAACAAAAGATAGATTTTTAGGCCAATATGAAAAACTATTCAATAGGCGACGCATAGATAACTTATTTCAATTAAAAGTAGATTGAATATAGCTATTGTATGAAGGTTGATGAGAATATAAGGTAGTTATTATGTAGGTTTAAAGATGTAATTATAGAATTTCTATAGATGTTCACAATGTATAATATAAACCTTGGAATGCATAGGAAATAATAAGAGATATACAATTAGCTGATTTATTAGAAATAACCGTTAAATAAATAGTAGACATCTAATAGAGAATAAAAACAGAATGATTATAGATTATATATGGATTATAGTGATAGCTTATGTCATTAAGTGTGTAGATTATAAGATTTTACTATATCGTTCTTACTGATGTATAATGCCATAAAAATATAGATTCTAAGCAGAAAATACATATAACAAGTGTA
>JAFTDU010000090.1 GCA_017454005.1 Desulfovibrionaceae bacterium
GAAAAACTCTTAAATAAATAGGGCATATTTTACCGAAGTCAACCCTTAGACTTAATTTTTTACTTTAAAAAATCGAAAAAATTAAAAGGTGGCTGTCTATGCAAAATCTATGCCGTTAGGCGACTGAACCCTTACAAAAAAATTTTTGCTCAATATTTTAATCCAATAGGATCAATTTAATGCGCGATAAAAGTACTTTCTATGGAATCATAATGTCAGGATTTGTGAGATTTTATGGATTTTAATCTACGAAAGTTGAATTCTATGCTAAGTGTTTTGGATATGACGTTTATAGCTTTAATGCTCAGTTAATCAAGAATTATTTTAAAAAGAGTTCAGTACATAACACATCAAGATGTACAGTTAACCTTTATATATTCGAGTCAGAAACGTTGGCTTTAATAGGAACACAAGCTCCATTAAAAGATATGCCGCTGTAAACTCAAATTAATATCATCGTGGATCAACGTAAAACTGTGAAAATTTGTCCTATTTTTGTATCGTTTCACGTAACGTTATTACTTTTGTTGCTAAATTCTTGAAGACTTATAATCAGTGAAATTGTTGAATTTTTTTTATTGTGCCTCACATCTAAAAAAAGTTTGATTGCGTAGGCCTCCGCAGAACGCTGCAATGTTCATGAATTTGGCGGCAAATGTAATACACGCTTCTTGGCGTTAGTAAGTTATGCAATTGTGATGATTAAGATAGTAGTCAAAAAGCAATAATAGAGGCAATTGCCAATTGATAAGCTACTTATTGTATATGCTCTGTACACTTAAATACTTCTTGTAGTGTACTTTTAGTAACACATTGTTAGAAATTAAAATTTATATAGTTATCAATTAATGTGAATATAAATATTAAATTTTTCATAAAACAAGAGGCAACTCTTGTGTTGAACATTTCGTCAAACACATTTCAAGTGAGCTAGCTGTCCAAAAATATGTTGATAAACTTAAGATATACTTAAAAAAATCTTGGTAAGCTTAGTTCGTGCTCGACATCTATGCATTTATGCTCTGTAGTGGCAAGATCAGATTATTTTTTGCCGTTTTTAATTCTGAGCCACAGGACAATTGGGCGCTATCTTAGCGCAAGTCACCATGAGATTGCATTTTTTTTAAGTTAAGTCATAAATATTGACTTGCTGTTAGGCTGACATGTATGGACAGGTCGCAGAATCAGGATGCCGAATATAGCTCAAGGCGTATGTTAAAGATGCCGCTTTTAGTTGTTATAAAACTATATGATTAAACGTGCAATTCCAACTTAATTTTTTGTTACGCACAAAGATATTTTTGACGTTTAGCCAAGCGTATTATGTATAAAAAGCAAGCACACATGTTAAGAAACATGTGTGCATTTTTTTAAGCATGACGTGTAAGATATGTATATGCCACCAAGCATCTGTACATTTGCTGATAATTAATTTTTGAGCGATGCTTACATTTATTTTTCGTCTTCTCTTATATCATCAGTTGAACTTTGTTTATTTAAGCCAAAAACACTTTGAATAATATTGATACGATCTAGTGATTTAATATGGGTATTTTCACCTTTTAAATACATTAATGGATCATGATTAATTTTATTTAAAATAGAAGAGAGCATAACTTCAAGAGACTGCTTGGTATTCTCATCAAGATTAAGATGTTTGCATGTGTATTCAAGTTCAGCTTTGGCTATTTTTTCATTACGTTCTATTAATTTTACAATTGTTGGTTGTAATTCTAAAGATTTGAACCAGTGTAGATAATTTTCAACTTCATCATTGATAATTTTTTGTGCCTTTATAGCTTCATCTTTACGATTACTTATATTTTCATCAACGATTTCTTTCAAATCATCAATATCGTAAAGATAGATATTATCAATGGCATTAACATCAGGATCAACATCACGTGGAACAGCAATATCGATAAAGAACATCGGTCGATTTTTGCGTTCACGTAAGACACCATTTAAATTTTTGGCGCGAATGATGGGATCAGTGGAACCGGTAGAAGTGATCACAATATCTGCTTTGGGCAAATATTCGGCGATCTGTTCAAAAGCTACAGCTTCGCCGTTAAATTCAGCTGCTAAGCTTTGGGCTTTTGCATAGGTGCGGTTGGCTACATAGAGTTGTTTAATGCCAAAATGTAAGAGGTGTTTGGCTGCAAGTTCAGCCATTTCGCCTGCGCCAATGAGCATCGCCTTGTAGGCATGCATATCCCCAAAAATCCGTTTGGCAAGTTCCACAGCAGCATAACTAATGGAGACTGCACTCGAGGCCACCGAAGTTTCGGTTCTGACTCGTTTGGCAACAGAAAACGCTTTATGCAGTAACCTATTTAAGGTTGGCCCAGTTTTTTTGGCCGTGGCCGCCATTTTAAAGGCTTTTTTCAGCTGACCCAAGATTTGGGGTTCCCCGACGACCATAGAATCTAAGCTTGATGCTACGCTAAATAGATGGCGGATCGCATTTATATTTTCATAGATATACACATAGGGTCGCAATTCATCAATCGAGGCTTCACGGGCTTCTGCCCAATCGCGTAAGAGTTCTTCTGGGGTGGTAGATGCGCCACTAGCGATTATTTCTACTCTATTGCACGTCGATAGAATGATATTTTCGTGTACTATATCGGTACAGGGAATAGCCCATAATTCTTTGCTGCATAGATTCGTCAAGGCAAAGCGTTCGCGAATGTCAACTCCAGCAGTCTTATGATTGAGGCCTACTAGAAAAATGTCATTGTACATTGTTTTAACCTAAATCAATTCCGAATAAATGCATGGTGTGAATCCATGATAGTATTTACAACTAATAGCGAAAATACGCTTAAGAGAAATACACATACAATCAATAAGGCTGGTTTCTTGCCTGTCCAGGCCTTGACAAGGCGATTGTGAAAGATAATTGCAAGTAACAGCCAGATGATAATGCTCACAACTTCTTTTGGATCACCAGTAAAGTAGGCACCATAGGTTGGTTTGGCACGCAAAATACCTGTAAGTAAGCCAATTGTGTACAGTGGAAAAGCTGTGAGAATCCCTACACCATTGATTTTATCTAAGAGCGATAGTGCCGGCATATCTTGCATAAAGCCTGTGACATGTTGCTTGGTCTTAATTTTGCGTTCGAGTACCAGAAAAATAGCACTGACTATAAAAGACATTGCCAAGAAGGCTAAACTCAGTAACAGACTAGCAATATGCAAAAGATAAAAGGAGTTTTGTACGGTCGCAGGTAAGGGCAGACTTTGTTCCATATAAGGCAGTGACATGGCAAAGAGCAGTAAACAAAAAGGGGCGGCAAAGGTTAGGGCCGTGCGTTGTTTCATTTTGTACCAGATGCCAAGACCTGTGAGTCCCACAAACCAGGCCAACATTTGCAAATAGGCGCCTGGGCTTAGAGCCCCTTGAAAAGATTTATGAAAACCTAAAATCAAAGTGGCAGTTTGAAAGATAAAGCCAGCTAAAGCTAACCAACAGCCTGCAGCTTGCAGCGAGTTTTTCCGTGAAAGCATTCCCCAGAGACCCAACAACGTACTGCCGGCATAAAATATGATGGTAATAACTGTTGATAGTTGATGCGAAAGCATGCTTGCCTCATGGTTGTATTTAAAGGCTAAAAAGTTTCAAGGTGGTTGCAGAAAACTAAGGAGCCAGCTAAGAACAGGCGAGGCCATTTAAGGCAGGTCGTGCAAGAGAACCTCAAGATCTTTGTGCAGCGCTTGCGGTAGCGTACTCTTAAGATAACTTAAGGCCTCTTGCCAATTTTTGGCACTGAGCAACTCCTCCAAGGGGCCGTGAACTAGAGTACGAAATAAGGCACGATTTTCCTGGGAGCTCTTGCCAAGGGCCAAAAGAAGTGGCCTCAGACGCCCCATAAATTTAAGCATGGCTCTTCTTTTTTGCATCCACAGGCTTAGTTCCTCGTGCCATTTACGGGTTAGGGCTGGACTGGCGCCGCCTGTGGCAATAGTCAAGGTTAGATCGTCTTGGCGGATGGTTGCAGGAATAAAGACATTGCCAGCTGTGGGTGTACTTGTACAGTTGCAGAGAACATGGAGCTTGCGGCACAAGGTGGCAATGCGGAGATTTTCTTGCGTGTCATTGGTGCAGGCAAAGACTAAGAGGGCAGGGCGCAGGTCTTCTATTGTGTAGGAGCGCCTATAGATTCTAATCCGTGGATCTTTGGGTAAGATAGATGCTTGTAGTTGTGGATCAAAGAGATGCACGTAGGCTACATCTGTAGCTAAGAGACCTGTTAATTTGCGTTGACCTACCTCCCCTAAGCCAATAATAACGCAGATTTGCTCCTTTAAGGATAGGGCAAGATGGTAGGTCAAGTCCATGGAAGTTTCCTTTAAGTCATGTGCTCTAGAAAATTATTACTGGCTGGGTCTAGCTATGTGTAGACACCCAAGTTTTTAAGGAAGTATTGTGACCACATCTTTGGTGATTCAAGCGGCCCGTTTTGGTGACCTCGTGCAAAGTAAACGTTTACTCTTATCCCTTATGCTGCAGGGAGAAGTACATTTACTTGTGGATAAAAATTTAGCACCTTTAGCTGAACTTCTCTACCCTGCAGTGCACGTGTATCCTTTTTATTTTCATGGCAAGCTTGATGCTGCTTCCCTAAAACATAATCGTGCCCTGCTTGGTGAGCTAAGTCAAAGTCACTTTAGCAAAATTTATAATTGCAATTATAGTCCGCTGACAGCGGCCCTCTGTCGCCTGTTTTCAGCAGAGATTGTGGGGTATAGGCCTGTGCAGGCGTCGCAAGGGGGCATTGTAAAGTCTCCACTTCTGCGTCTCGTCGCTCAAATGACAGCGCATCGCACGTGGGCGACCTTTAATCTTGAGGATGTATGGGCGTATTTTACGCCCAATCCTGTGGCGCCAGAAAAGGTTAATCCCGTGGCAGAGGGCCAGGGGAAGGGAATTGGGGTGGTCTTGGCTGGGAGAGAAGAGCGGCGCAGTCTCCCTGTGGCCCTCTTAGCTGACATCCTTAAGGTCTATTGGAAGATCAAAAATGAGCCGCCCATTTATTTATTGGGCACAATCAGTGAAAAGAGCCTAGCCCATCAATTGCAGCGCCATCTACCACCAGGCCTGCAAAAGTGCATCAAGGATTTATCTGGCCAAACAAGTTTTAAGGAACTCTTTGCTGTGCTGCAAGGCCTGGATCTTTTAATCACCCCTGATACCGGCACTATGCATCTTGCAGCAGCTTTAGGTGTGCCCATTAGAGCCTTTTTCTTGTCGTCGGCGTGGTGCCATGAAACAGGGCCTTATGGATCTGGGCACCTCATGTTTCAGGTGGCAGGAGAGTGTGCGCCATGTCTAGAACAAGCCCCTTGTACTAAGAACTTGTGCTGTCTTGAGCCTTTGCGTGACCGCACTTTGCTACGTACAATTTTACACATTGAGCAAGGGCAAAAGCTAGATAGTGATGAACTTGCGCCTAACTTACAGTGTTGGCAAGGTGGTCTAGATCCACTCGGGCAACACTTGACGTTGGTGGCCGGTGAGGATAGGGCAGCTGAGATGCGGCGCAGTCTGCGGCAACTTTTAGCAGCCTATTTACAGGTTGATCTAGGGTGTTGTCAGCCTATCCCCTCTGAAATTGCTGAACTCTTTAGTCAAGACCAAGAATGGATGTTGCCGAATACCCGCTACGCCTAAAGGAGAAAATTCAGGTGCGGATCTTAGTCATCTTGCCCATGTATGGGGGGTCGTTGCCGCTGGGGCGGTATTGTGCCACTGCCCTTGAAAGCCTAGGGGAACAGGTGCGGGTGTTTGAGGCACCTGTGTTTTATAGCACATTTATGGGGTTAAAAGAGCTGGATTTAACTCCAGAACAACTCCTCCCCTTAGAACGTGCGTTTTTGCAGGTTGTGTCCCAAGCCATTTGGGCCCATGTGCAAGCCTTTGAACCCCATTTGGTCTTGGCCATGGCCCAGGCACCCTTAAATAAACCCCTTTTGGGGCGGTTGCAAAAGCTTGGCATCCGTACCTGTATGTGGTTTGTTGAGGATTTTCGCCTCTTTCAATATTGGAAAGTCTTTGCCCCATTATATGATGTCTTTGCGGTCATTCAAAAAGACCCCTTGCTGCAGGAGCTTTCTGCCATAGGCCAAAAGAGGGCGCTCTATTTACCCCTAGCCGCAGATCCAACCGTCCACAAGAAAAGCCACTTAACCCAGGCTGAACAAAAAGAGTATGGGGCAGATGTGGGCTTTGTGGGGGCAGGATATCCCAATAGACGGTTGGCCTTTCGTCCCTTAGCCGGCAAAAATTTTAAAATCTGGGGCTCAGATTGGGAAAATGAACCCTTGTTGGCCCAGAATATTCAACGCCAGGGGCAACGCATAGCTCCTGAAGAGTGCGTCAAAATTTATAGTGCCACAACTGTGAATTTGAATTTGCATTCAAGTGTGAAGACTGACCAACTGATTAGTTTAGGTGATTTTGTCAATCCTAGAACCTTTGAATTGGCAGCCATTCAAGCTTTTCAACTGGTAGACCACAGGAGTTTACTAGCAGAACTTTTTGCTGCCGATGAAATAGCGACCTTTACCAGCATGGAAGAATTCTATGCGCAGATTGAATTTTATCTACACCACCCCGAAGAGCGCACGCAGTTTATTGCTAGATCATATGCGAAGGTTTTGGAAAAACATACTTATGTGCAGCGCATGCAAACTTTACTTGACTTTATCAATGACAGCATAGGCTTTCCCACTTTAAAAGCTGAGAAGACGAGCCAAGAGGACCTAGGTGAGTATGCTAAAATGATCAAAGACTTACTTACAGAATTAAATGCTGGGCCTAAGGCTGATTTTGCCGAGGTAGTCGCGAGATTAAGACGGGCTAGCGGGCAATTAAGTGAACTTGAAACAAGTATATTGTTTTTAGATGAATTTCGCAAACAGTATATACAAGAATAGTTCGTGAGATCCAAAGTAATTCAGAAATAATCTTTGTGTTGCATATTTCATGCTGCATATATTTTTTGCAGCAGAAGAAAAAAGCAGAAAGACATCCTTACAGTCTCTTGGCACAGTCTCTAGGCCTAGTTATGAGGCTTTAAGGATGTCTTTTATTATTTTTGAGGTGGCTTAATATTACTTAATGGTAAAGACTGCGACATTATTGCCCCCATGGTGATGGCGACCTTGGGAGGTAACAATTGCTAAGCTTTCCTCTTGGTTTATGGCGAGACCTACGGCATATGGCGCTACGCTGATGGTATCGATAATTTTCCACGCGGGAATATCAATGCAGGTCAAGGAAGATGTAGAATTGCATACAGCATACAAACGTTGACCATCTTTGGAGAGCTTAATGGTTCTGGCACCTCTACCGATACCAATAATTCTTCCAAAACATTTTTCATTGTCAGGAGCATTTTTGATAATGTCCTCGACATCTAATTCCATGATTTTGCCACCTTTATTGAAAGATGCATATAACTTAGTACCATCTTGATTGATAACAAAATGCCGTGGATTAGACATAGGTAGACGAACAAATCCAACTTCTTCCCAAGTTTCAGTTGAAAACACATATATTTTATTTGAGCTCATTCCTGAAACTAATAGATATTTACTATCATTGGTAAATGTGGTGCCACGTAAACATTTACCACACACTTTATCACGATTACTGCTAATATTTTTAATATTGAGACGATTACCAACTATTAAATGTTTATGATAGAAAAATTGCGAAGGATCAGGTGAAGATATATCTATGATACCAATTGTATTATCACCCCAATGAGTGACAGCAACATATTTACCATCATTTGATGTTGTAACAATTTTTGGTAATGGACCTGTTGGCATCACACGTACAATTTTATCTTCAGCTGTATCGATAATAGCTATAGCTGAAGGAGATGATGCATTATAATCACAATTACGACGATAATATGTCACCCAGAGATATTTACCACCATGGGTGAGAGTAGATTCAACCGGTTTTCCTGAAAAAGTATTGTGTTCTCCTGAGTCATGACAATTATTATATTCATAATCAAATAATGTATTTTCATTATTCAAAAATAATGCATTATTTTCACTATCAAATGTATGTGGAATTACTGTAAGCATCTCTAATGTTTCTGTATCAAAAACCAAAGTCTCTTTACCTTCAAGGGCATTGACATAAAATTTTTTGCCATCAGCAGAAAAAATAGCAGATTTAGGTGAATAAATATGTTCTGAGCGCAGGTTGGTGATGAAAGAAAATTTTTGGTGGATTACATTAGCCTGGTGCCGTGGTTTTGTTTTGGCATGAATTACACTTGCTTGTATAAATAACATGAGCAGCACGAGGCTAAATATTGGAAGATAGATATACCTGGAAGTTTGTGTAGACATATGACGAAGATGTATTTTAAAGATTAAAAAGCAGTAAGTTAAGCTGGGAGACTTGGGGTTGTTAAGAGCCACCTGAGATAAATGTAACAGGAAAAAATAACTAAGATATCAGCAAAACACATGCTTAATTTATGGCGCAAAGGAATTGTACTGCGAGCAATGAAGGTCATAATGAAAACTACCACAACCCAGATACCTGTAAAGATACCTAAATCAAGAAATTCCCAAGGGAGAAAGACGTGCGCTTGCCATTGCTGATAGTAGATATAACCTGCTTGCATTAAACATATGAGAATGATCCATAAACCGCAGCGGCTAAGCCAGGCTGTACACCAACTAATGGCAATATTGTAATGATCACGCCCATAATCATGTAATTTACGCACACAGAGTAAACCGATATTGCCAAAGATGGCTGGCAGAGCAAAGAGGATCGGCAGAGTGATAACTAAAGCTAACAGAGTGGCACTGCCGAGTGGTGGTAGACTATCTAGCAAAAATTGCGGAAAAGTCTGCCAGGTTAAGTCTATGTGGGGGGTTAGGGTTAGTTTGGCAATGATTAAGAGCACAAAGGTGCTCACGAGACCTTGTAACAAACAAATGCTACCAAAGATATTTTGGATCCATGTTGCTTTTTGTGTAAGTTTCCAAATGGCCACATACAAGAGCAAGTACAGCAAAATTAAAGCTACCATTACCCAGGCTATTTCCGTAAAAAAACCTTGGGTAGTTATTGAAAACCATTGACCGGTTTGTAAATAAAAATATACTTTGCTTGCAATAAGCAAAGGAAAACCAATGCATAAGCCAATGCAGCCCAATTGGCGGGCACATTTGTCATAGGAGCTGCGTTTTCTACGGCGAGCTAAAATGCGGCCTGCGAGTAGCATGGCGCCCACCCCAGCAAAACTTAGGTACAGCAGAATCGCAAGCAACAAAGGCCAGCGTTGCCAAAAGAATTGCATCCAAGGTGAGTGGGTAAGAAAGTTGCTCACAATTTCCATAAAGATCTGTCTAAAATTAAATGTTTTGAGAGAAAAGCTACAGTCAACTAACCACAGCTATAGAGGTGGAAGAAATTTGAGCTTGGTTGATTAGCCCAATCGTTTTTTTGTAATATTCTAGGTACCAAGAAATGCGTCACACGTTTCTTGCTCTACGGCTGTATCTTGAAAAAACTCTGAGAGGTATGAGTCGTTAGTATATCATGATATAATGAAAATTATATCTAAAACACAAAAAAACAAGGGCGTTGTGCAACACCTGAGTAACTAAGGCATTTTTATGCAACCTGTATTTGTAATTTCACAAAATGGTACAAAATTAATGCCGACTCCACGATTTCGCCATGTTCGGCATTTATTAAAAGATAATCTTGCTAAAATTGTTACCTATCATCTTTTTACAATTCAGTTACCAATGAAAGTACAGAATATGTGCAAAATTTAGAATTAACAGTTGCTAGAGGATATATTGAAACAGGTGTATCTTGAAAATCTGAAAATCGTGAATATTTTTCGGCAGAGTTTAGTTCTTTGACCGATGAAAAGAAACGTCATGATGACGCGACAAAATCGTAGGAATAGATTGCGTTATCGTGAACCACGTTTTAATAATCGTACATCAACTAAGCCCGAATGTTTGATTCTGTCATCCTTACAACATAAAATTGATGCACACCAAAACAACTTACACTTTTAAAAAAGAAATCTGGTTGGATAAATATTGAGTCTAAAATTTCTTAATAAAAACATGTCTAGATAATTTTGGCGTAATTCTTCACTCCACCTAATAAATGGGTGGGACTCCTTGCGAAATACGTTGAAAAGGGAGATTGCAGGTGAGTTAGGAGTCGTTTTGCTTGCGCTTTGGCGCAATCGTGGTTAGAAAAGATGCAATGTTTTTGTGCCGCAATTTTGTACAGATCGCAAGAAGGCTTGCTTTATCCCAAAATAAAGTGGAGATCTTAAAGCTGTACTTTAAAAAAAACTGAACATCCTCATTTATTTTAGGTATGATAATTTGATGCATTACATAGTTTTTACAAGTTCAACTAGTCAGAAACTAAAATAATTACTGCACTTATAGGTGTAAGGCAAGTTGTATATAAGTGTGTTCTCGCATGTAATGAGAGTCTTAAGGATTCATTTATTTAACTAACAAAAAGATCATGAAAGTCTTAGCAATACAATGAAACAAGTCATAAAAAATTTTTGTTATATATGAAGCAATATATGCAGACGAGCAAAATAATATATTAGATAAATTGAGTAAAAATTAATTAAAGCAAGTATTTTATGCTGATTCTGGTAATAGAAAATATTCTGCCAAAAAAGTTAAATTGGTAAAGATTATTTTCAACAAAGAAAGATAAAAATAAACTGTGACATTACACTTTTTATAACTAATTTCAATGCTAACAATCAATTATGATTGCTGTATACTTATGCATGACTTGGCTGATAGTTAAGACTCGTAAAATAGAGGTCTACATTGTGCACGCAAAGGCTTTCTGAAAAGGCGCAATTATCGTGTAACTTGTTTACTGTTTGCAATAACGTTCGGTACAAACCTAGATAGGTGTAAGTTTGAGAGCAAAGATCTAAATATAAAGTCTGAGAATATAAAAAGGCCAAGTACTTATATTGCAAGCATCGTTGAGCAAATAGTTAATTAAATTTTTTGTATAGTCACACACAGATTATGCTCTCACTTTGGCAGCATTGTGTAGAGACGCACACAAACTTTTAAGCACGTTAGTCTCTCTGATTATAGTAGTACACAACATTTACATAATACACTTAACTAGAACAAGTAACAATCTTAGTATTTGTGCAGCCCAGAAAAAAATTTTTTTTAACAAGATAGGAGGGCGCTATTCTACACTCTAATGGGTTGTAGTGCACGCGCTGATATTTTTATGAAACTAAATACTTGGAAAACTTTACTTTTAACAGCGGGTTTGAGCGTAGCTTTAGTTGGTTGTGCCCAGCAACAAGAGGCAAGTCGTCAACAACAGCTCGCTCAACAAAATGAATTTCGTTTGCAGAGTTTAGAAAATGAAATCAAAGATTTGAATGCCCAATTAGATCAACTCAATAATAGATCCTATGAAGTGCGGGGGAAAAATGGCAGGCGTACAGGCTTGCGCGTCATGCCTGTGGCTAGCACAGTGAGTCCCCAAGCACAAAATCTTCCGCAACAAACTCCTGCACCCCAAGCTACTACCCCTCAACCCAAACACACAAGAACCATTGCCCATAAACGCCCTCAAGCACCTAAACCACCTAAAGCTACTCGACGGCCAATTAATAATCCAGCTCCTGTAGCCTTGCCGCCAGCTGACCCAACCCCTGTGGCCCAGCCTGCTAGTGATGTGCCCATGCTTCCCCCCACAGATACTGATCAAGCAGCTCTACCACCCACCATGCCCATTGAAAATGCGTCAGCGCCAGGTTTACCGCCTGTGACAGCTAGACCAGCCGCGCCGCAGCCAAGCCAACCTGTGCGTCTAGCCTCTAGAGCCCAAAAAGGCGAGGAGGCCCAATATAAAAATGCCTTACGTGCGGCGCAAGCTGGGCGTAATCAAGAGGGGATTCAGAAATTTAGACAATTGTTGCAGCAATATCCCAATGGTAAATATGCTGCCAATGCTGAATTTTGGATTGGTGAATGTCTGTATAGTCAGGGTAAGTATCAAGAAGCCTTGGGCCAGTTTAAATCTGTGAATAGCAAGTATCCTAACCACCATAAGAATGCAGATGCTTTATTGAAAGCCGGCATGACGTATAAACGTCTGGGCGATCAAGAGAGTGCTAGAGATAATTATCAACAATTACAACAACGTTTTCCCAAGTCGGAAGCAGCCAGGCGGGCTAGATCCGGGAGGTAGAGTCTGTGCAACAGACCGATGCCTATGCCCGATATTTAATTTGGTTGGGAGTGCAACATGGGGCAGATTCAGCTACCTATCTAGCCTATGCAAGTGATTTACGGCAATTTGAGCAATATCTTGCAGAACATGCTGCATCTTTAACTACACCTACGTCGCTCTCAACCAAACACATTCAAGGGTTTATCGTTTATTTATTTCAACAAGCCATTTCTAAAAGGAGCATAGCGCGTAAACTTGCTGCCATTCGTTCCTATTGCCATTATCTTGTGCAGCAAAAAGTGCTCCCTATAGATATAAGTCGGGAAATTCATAATCCAAGGCAAATTAAAACTGAACCGCAAATTTTAAATGTGGATCAGGTTTTTGCCTTGTTAGATAATACGCCACGCACAACGCCCCAAGAAAAGCGCGATGTGGCCTTGGCCGAGTTGTTATATGGGTCAGGTCTTAGAATTTCTGAGGCCTTAAGTCTCGATGTCCAAGATCTTACAGCGCAAAATTATCTCAAAGTCATGGGAAAAGGCGCCAAAGAACGGCTTGTGCCCTTGTCAGATCGTTCGCGGGAACGTCTCACAGAGTGGCTAAAAGTACGTGGTGAGTTAGCTGCATCTAATGAAGATGCGCTTTTTGTGGGCACACGTGGCCAGCGTTTGAATCGGCGCGAAGGGCAGCGGATTGTGCAGAAGTTGTGTCTAAAGGCAGGTTTAGATTTTGCTGTCTCGCCCCATAGTCTGCGGCATTCTTTTGCCACCCATTTGCTTGGCAATGGCGCTGATTTACGGTCTGTGCAGGAACTCTTAGGCCATAGTCGGCTGCAGACTACCCAAATCTATACCCAAGTAGATCTTTCTGAATTGATCAGTGTATATGATCGGGCGCACCCTGAGGCGCACAAAACCGAAAATTAGGTGTGGGGCTTAGGCTGGTAACTACCCCCACCTAACGCCTTCGGCGTTTGCGGTGGGGGTAGTTACCAGCCTAAGTTTTTCGAGAACTACGTTGCTTATGTTATCTGGCTGTGCGTAGGCTCTGTAAAAGTCCTGTGAGGTCGATGACTATAAGCATTTGTTTTGGCTAAGGGTAACTAACTCCGATAGGAGGTGCTTAATTTGCGAGTATCAGCCAAATATTATGAAAGTTTGCGTCAAAAATATGCCTTGTTCACAAAGGAAAGCAAGGCTTCTACTTAAGCAGAAACAAGCTAAGATTGTTGGTTAGAAGCCATTTACAATCCAATTACAATATGCCACAAGCGAAGTTAAACAGGCAGTAGTAGGTGGCTAGATGCCAGAGCAAGATATATCGGCTGCCATCATCAGCCAAAATAAGGTTCTTGCCATTCGTTGCTTTTTTCGTGCATAGAACCCGAGACAGGCGATTTCGTAAAACCAGATACCGTAAGTCAGGCCAAGTTAGAAGTGTGTGGCTAGATAGGTTTTGTAACCCAAAACTTCGTATCGAGGTAGGTAAGTTTGATACTGCAAAGATGATTAACCCTGACATGCAGGGTGTTGATTATCAACATGGTCCAACTTATGGTTACTATGATGAATATACCTGTCAAGTATGCAAAAAAAAGAACAAAATTTTGCATACTCATCATATCATCTTTCGCAGCTATGGTGGCACAGACAGGGCTGATAACCTTATAACAGTTTGTTATACCAGCGAAAATCAGAAGTCTTGTGGTATCTTTGACAAATGGATGGAACATAAGAAAACTAGAACCTTTAAGAAAGATCCTAAAGCTGAAATAACTTAGACTTCTCCGAAGCCTAAAGAGCTTCCATTAGAAAAAACTCATTATAATGTGGCAATTGCAAGAACAGACATTGAATCAAAAGAATGCTTCTTGATTAAGCAATTTCGTAAGAAAAAATGGTCTTTACATGAGGCTACACCACGAAAAGGCCAGAATGTATTTGCCAAACTAAATATCAAGAGCACGAAGCAACTTGAATGGTGGTTCCTTAACGATGAGGTGATTTGTTTTTGACAGCGTGGCTGGATTTCTGGATTCTCAGGCGCATCATTAGCTTATATAATAGACCGCAATGGTGAGTATATCTAGATTCCAGGCAAAAGTTATAAGCAAGTTAGTCTTAATAATTTGAAGCTAATTTGTCATAATACTAAGTGGCAATATGAAGTAGCATAAAAATATCGGGGGCATTCATCTCTCACCTGCGTTTCGCGTAGGCGAAAGATGAATGCCCACAAAGCTTAAATGTAATTTTGCCTCCGCCAAAATCTCCATAATAAGAATTTGGCAGAGGCAAAAGTACATTTTTGAGTTGTACAGCTTAGAATTGGAGTTTGGAGGCAGGAATTGTTGTTGTGCCAAATTGTAAATTCCCAAGGCCACCAGCAATTGTTAAATTGGTTACTGCTTTAATATATTCATCTTGAAATTCTTTAGGTGTGGAACTAAAACAGTATAAGAAGTGTTTTTCTTCAATTGTAGCCACAAAGTTATTTTCAAAAGGATGCCCATAGGGCAATAAAACCATCTGTACACCTTGTTGTGTAGGAATTACTTGTAACGTGCCTGTTTCGGTAAGGCATTTTTTTTCAGCATCATATTTGCCAAGCACAATCTCACCAGTGACTAATTTCACAAGTCTGATATCGTAGGCCATAAATACACCCTCGAAAAGTTTTGAGTAAGAAAGTAAGAGATTTGTTTTATAGGGCAAAGCAGCCTTTTTTTCAAACAATACGCGGGTAGCGCATAAAACGCAGCATTTACAGCAAAATCCTTAAGAAAGGTCGCATGTAAAGCCGCAAAGACATGCTCTTGATAATTTATGCTAGATGCCTGAAAGTATATTTGTGCGGTTGTCACGCATCCACAAGCCTGTTCATGATTGTAAGTCTTGATGCGTATTTTATTGGAAGATTTGTTGTGCAATCCGAGCTAAAATCAAAGATTGTGCACGTAATCTTTTAACTCCTAGTTTATTTTTTTGCTGCAAAGCTCATGTCGTGCTTAACTCTTGCATGCTAAGAACATTGCCTAAAACAATTTTGTGATTTGATGTTATGCAAGAAAAAATGATCTTACATGGATCTTGCTTGTTGCAACTATGTACTTAGATTTATAGAACAATGAATTTTGTCAATAAATTCAGAAGTAACTTTTGTATTTTATGTTGATAGAAGAAAATAACTATCGCGATATTTATTCACATATGTTTAAGATTGCATGCATTGAGAACCAAGGTGATAATTTAGTATTATGGTATGCCAAGAAAAGATTTTCGTATAATTAGCTAGTTAAATTTTTACACGTTTTTAAAAGGCACTGGAGGGAGATTTGACAGAGCAACTATCTAAACTTGTAAGTTCGTCTAATGCAATGCAAGAGTTGAAAGACGTTGCTGTACAAAAACTATTACAATTGGGTATTGAAGATATACAGAAGGGGAAGCAGCCAGACTCAGTCTTGTATGATATTCTTTATGCTTTGAAGCTAATACCTGCAGATGTGTTAGGCAAAAACGAAGCCCTCACAACCATTGAGAATTTTCTCAAAGAAAAAAAACGTGCGGCGCAAATTGCTGCCTTAGAAGCAGCACTTGACTATCATTTCAAAGACCGCAGGCTTTTAGAGCAAGCCTTAACCCATAAATCTTTTACTAATGAGAATAGGGAATTTGCGCATAATGAGCGACTTGAATTTTTAGGCGATGCAGTTTTAGAACTATGCGTGACGCAAGCATTATTTTTACAATTCATGGATTTAAGAGAAGGGGATTTGACAAAGAAACGCTCCGAACTCGTGAATGCGGCTAGTTTAGCCCAAGTAGCCAAAAAAATTGGCATTCAGCAGCTCGTAAAATTGGGACGGCATCACGAAGCACAGGGAGGCAGGCAGCGCGACTCCGTATCGGGCGACGCTCTTGAGGCGGTGTTGGCGGCAGTATTTTTAGATGGGGGATTTGAGGCAGCGCGAAAAGCTGTCCTAACGATTATGGAAAAGTTAGTTGCAAAGGAAAATAGTGAAACTCAAATTGCTAATTTAGAAGCAGCTTTGAATTATCATTTTAAAGACCGCACACTTTTAGAACAAGCCTTAACCCATAGTTCTTTTGCCAATGAAAATGGCACCCTTGAGCATAATGAGCGGCTTGAATTTTTAGGTGACGCTGTTTTAGAACTAAGTGTGTCCCAAGCGTTATTTTTACAATTCAAGGATTTAAGAGAAGGGGATTTGACCAAGAAAAGATCCCAACTTGTCAGTTCGCTGAGTTTAGCCCAAGTGGCTAAAAAAATTGGGGTGCAAAAACTCTTAAAATTGGGACGTGGTGAAGAATTGCAGGGGGGTAGGCAGCGTGACTCCATCTTGAGTGACGCTCTTGAGGCGGTGTTGGCGGCAGTATATTTAGATGGGGGGTTTGTGGCAGCCAAAGAAACTGTCATAACACTGTTTGCCAAACAGTGGAGCAGTTCGCAGGCTGAAGCGCATAAAGATTATAAGACATTGCTGCAAGAATTGGCACAACGCACATTTAAGGCGACACCAACTTATGCGCAGCTGACAGCTACAGGTCCTGACCATGCTAAGGTGTTTACCGTAGAGCTGACGCTGCCGAACGGTCAGTGTTTTACAGCTGATGGTACAAGTTATAAACGGGCCGAACAAGCCGCAGCACGCGTCGCACTAGAGACTCTAAATGCTGAATGTTGAAGCCTCGCGGCTCAGGGAACCACTCCCTGAGCCGAGTGTCTTTGGTTCGCCTTAGCCATAATTGCAGTAACTTAAGGTCACTGCAAATTTGAAAAAATTTTTGCGCTAAGCAGGCGTAAGGCCAATCATCCGCTGACTCAGGGCCATTCCCTGAGTCAGCTGTCTTTGGTTCGCCTTAGCCAATATTGCAGTAAGTATGCATATTACTGCAGAGAAAATTTTTGTGCTAGCAGGCTTAAGGTAAATCACCCACTGGCTTAGGGAACCATTCCCCAAGCCAGTTGTCTTTGGTTCGCCTTAGCCATGAGTTGTCGATGTAGATAATACATGACAAAATGTGTCGTGTTGTAGCACTATATATGTAATTAACCGATTAATTGCATTGCCATTTGCGGTAATGAGTTAGCTTGGGAGAGCATGGCTACCGCACTTTGAGTTAAGATTTGGTTGCGTACAAAGTTAGTCATTTCAGTTGAGACATCAACATCAGAGATTCGTGATTCTGCTGCTTGTAAATTTTCTGCTTGAGTCGTTAAATTTGTAATAGTATTTTCTAGACGATTTTGCAAGGCACCTAAATGAGCCCGAATCTTATCCTTGGACACTACTGCGGCTGTCAAACCTACAAGTGCTTTTTGGGCTGCATCTTGGGTTGAAATTGTGTAAGCCCTAGAGTTAACATCTGCTTGATTGCCTACACCTAAGGAAGAGGCTGTGCAAGAGCCAATTTGAA
>JAFTDU010000091.1 GCA_017454005.1 Desulfovibrionaceae bacterium
AATAATATATTCTGTTTTGGATACTGCAAAAAAACAGGGTATGTCTCCTTTTGAAGCAATCAAGACCCTCCTTTGTGGTTGGGAATTAGATATTTCTCATGTTGCTTAACATGATAAATGTGTTCATTTCATCATAATATCTGTTGCTGATGACTCTCGGCCCGCAGAGCCCCTTTTTTCCGTACGGATGGGCCGCAGATGCCCTATTTATAAGGATAACATTTTGACAGTCAATTTTTATAAGGAAATATAAAAAAATATCGGATTTGTTTGCGTTTCCGTCACTGAATGTTTACCCGGATTTTTCTTGCCCAATTCTTTCTCGAACAACCGCTATTATTAAAATCGACACATCGAAACTATTAAAAACCAAAAAGATTAAAAACCAATTTTGCTCTGATTTGCTCAAATCATTTTGGGGCTCAAGAGATATTTTTTAGCATCTGCTGTGTTTTTGAAGCGGCTGTGTAAACGGTGCAATGGGTGCGACAGGGATAATTTTTCACGGTCCAAGGGCTTGTGGCGTGGCGTCTTGTCAAAGTTTTGAAGTGAAACTTGTGGTCTAATTTTTAGAAGATCTAGGCTCTGGGTCCTGTTTTTTGGTTAGTCATGGGTTACGTAAACATGGGCCTTTGAGGGTAAAAATTTCTTTTAATTAATTGAAGATTTTTATTAGAGTGGCTAATTTAGCAACTATTTTGCGATTTAGGAAAGTTGGCACGCCTTATGCATAGGAAGGGTATCTATTTATTTCCTAATGGAGGAAGAAAAAATGTCGCTCGTAGTTAACCACAATATGATGGCATCCAATGTAGCCAACAATCTGAACAACCATTACAGCCGCTTGGCGACTTCAACACAACGCCTGTCCACTGGAATGCGAATCAATTCTGCCGCCGATGATGCGGCTGGTCTTGCCATTCGTGAATTAATGCGTGCTGACATTGCATCGTTACAACAAGGCGCTAGAAATGCCAACGATGCCATCTCTATGATTCAAACTGCAGACGGTGCCTTAGGTATTATTGATGAAAAGTTGATCCGTATGAAGGAGTTGGCTGAACAGGCTGCCACCGGTACATACGATTCAACCCAACGTTTGATGATCGAATCAGAATATCAGCAGATGGCGTCAGAAATCACCCGTATCGCCAATGCTACAGATTTTAACGGAATCCATCTTTTAAATGGTAATCTTTCTGGTGATAAGCATGATGGTACTGGTGCTATTCCTAGTGGCAAGCTTAAGGTTCACTTTGGTTCTGGTAACGAATCGGCTGAAGACTATTATTATATTCAAATCGGTTGTTGCACAGCCTCTGCCCTAGGTGTGGGCAACGCAGCACCGAAGGATAAAGCAGGTTATTGCATTTCAACCCAAAATGCTGCCCAGGCTGCTCTTGTAGCCTTAAATGACGCTATTGTCTCTAAGGATAAGATTAGAGCTCACTTAGGTGCCATGCAAAACCGTCTTGAAAATACTATTACCAATTTGACAACTCAAGCTGAAAATCTACAGGCTTCTGAGTCACGCATTTCCGACGTTGATGTATCAACAGAAATGACACAATTTGTGCGTAACCAGATTTTGACTCAGAGTGCTGTTGCTATGCTTTCACAAGCTAACTCTCTGCCACAGATGGCTATGCAACTTATTGGTGGATAATACTAGTTTACAATAATATGTATCTATATATTTTAGTAAACTCTATCACTAATCATGGAGATTGATCATGCTGAATGGCATTTCTTCAAATTTATCAAATGTTACTCCTCTCGATCAGTACAAGATCGAAGATAAGGAGCAGGAGATTAATGTCAATCAGAACATCAACAATCATATGGTTATTGATGAAATGATGGATATGGAGGCTCAGGGAGCTCTAGTTGCTGTTGGTAATGATCTTTCTAGTGATTATTCCCAGGCTAGGTCTATCCACAGTGGGTTAGATTACTCACGAGTGATGAGCCTCCTTGAAGGACTATAGTTAATATATGAATGTACAATAGATACGATAGTGATTGATAGTGTTACGATGAATAGATAAGTTGATTTATGGTTCATAGTTGTATTTATAGTTGCATTTATAATTGTGTTTATAATTTGGTATATTCCATTTACCGAGATTAAATTTTATATGCTATCTGATTAAGATTTTAAATTAACTAGTGTTTTCTGCAGTATACTTTTCAACGATTTATAATAAAAATGTTGAAAAATAAGAAAGTTTGATGGATTACATAAATATAATTTCAACTATAGAAAGATCTAGTGCCGGTATATATTAAGTAATTGCAGAGAGTGCCAAGGTACTAATGAACTAAAGAGATTAAAATGCTAGAAAATATATCTATAAAGAATCCTTTAATCTTTGTAAAGTCAAGATAGGCATAGTTAAATATAGTTTTAGCAGTATATACATCCTTTAATAAAAAATTAAAAGTATTTAATAATGTAATTAAACTTGTTCTACTGACAAGAAAAAAATACTGTTTAAATGGTATAATATTATCAAAACAATCTGTTTGCGCTTAAACTTTATATTAATTAGACATCTATAGAAATATTATTATAATATAAATATATGTAAATTAGCTTAATTTAATTGATATATTTATAATTATAATGTAACTTATAATATTTTTTCTACTCTACGCTAGTTTACTCTAGAATATTATGTCCTGACCTACACTACAGGTAAATTATACAGACGTTATCTAAAATTCAAATATTTATAACTATCACTAGACTAAATCATAAGTCATAAATTATAGACGCTATACTGATGAGGAATTTTCTATGATACCGCTACTTGGACCGTAAAAATTAATCTTTGTCAAATTAAAATGTTTTTGATTATTATATTTTTCAAATATTTAAATGTTCCAATATTCCAACATTCGAATATTCTAACTTACTAAACATATAAAATTTTCACGTAGCTATATCTATAATTTTGCGACTCTGTTAATAATAAAATTGTTTTGCTTAAGAGTTATTAATTTCAAATGTAATTTAAGAATAACAATGATAGTGGTATGAATATATCTGCGTATAAAATTTTATATAGTTTAAATAATATGATAGTTATTTAAGTCTACATTTAATGAGTTAATATTTATTATTCAACGATTTTAATCTTCCACTCTACCCTACCACAGTAAATTTGAAATCTATCTCTAGATTTTCAAACATATCAATACATCCTGCCCTTTTTTATCCTTCCACTTTCACCCAATAAATTCTTCTCTCGCTCAAACTATAATTTTTTAAGCATTTTTGAGTCTCTTGACAATATTCTACACGAATATCATACTATACGATTCTTTTCGACATTTTTTAAAGCCTGGCCATGATTCTCATCTATCCAAAGGCTTGGTGGGATCCAGGCTTAGAAAGAGATTTTCGCCTAATTTGGTCTGGAGAAAGTTTCAGCGAGATTTTTTGGACATCTGGGCAGTTAGGATCATTTTTGGCCTTGGCTAATTTTAGACTTAGGATCATAGTGCCTTTTTTAGGATCAATTTTTAGTTTGCCCTTCCGTCAAGCGTAGTCGATGAATGCTTAGGCTTTGATCTGGCTGGCTATTTTTCAAGGATTATTTGGGATAAAAACTAGTTCAGTCAACAGGAGTGTATCCTCGTGGCGGTTTCTTTTGAGAATAACATTGTCGTTGTTGGCGATATCATGCTTGATCGCTATATCGATACCCGTGTGGAGCGTATTTCGCCAGAGGCACCGGTACCTGTCGCCAAAGCCGTCAAACGTTGGAGTGCTCTAGGCGGTGCAGCCAACGTGGCCCGCAATTTAGCGAGCATTGGCGTCAAAGTCACGTTGATCGGAGCTCGAGCTTGTGATGATGCCGGTCAAGAGATTGAGCAATTACTTAAGGAAGAAAAGATCAATGCGCCCGGGATATTTTTTGACGACCGCCCTACCACCACTAAATGCCGTGTGTTATCTAATGGTCAGCAACTTTTGCGCTTGGATGAAGAGGAATGTTGGCCATTAAGTCAAAATGTACGTCAGAAATTGTTTGATGCCGCTTTGATGGCTATTGATGCGGCTAAAGTTGTTATTTTATCTGATTATGGCAAGGGTGTTTTTGTTTATGATGGGGATGAGCTTGACGATCTTTTAACCATAAAAATCATTAAATACTGCCAAAGTCGTCAAATTCCAGTCTTGGTTGATCCCATTGCCCGTGACTGGAAGCGCTATACTGGTGCCACGTGTTTAACACCAAATACCAAAGAATTAACCTCGGCCATCCAGATGTCTGCGACGGATCGGGCCTTTTTTGAAATGATTAACTCTCAGATGCAAGATTATAATTTCGAAAATATTCTTTGGACTCGTGGTGCCCAAGGCATGATGCTCCTTAGAGGTGGTCGAGCCCATGAGATTAAGGCTGAGGCTAGGGAAGTTTCGGATGTATCTGGCGCTGGAGATACCGTTATTGCTGTTTTGGCAGCAGCATTGGCTGCGGGATTTGATTGGGTAAAAGCTGCTGAATTGGCCAATACTGCCGCTGGCATTGTCGTTGGTAAGCTTGGTACGAGCACTGTTACGTTGCGTGAATTGACTGGTAAAATGTGGTTTGAAGACAGCAGTGCTTTGCGTCATCTAAAACTTAAGCTAGTTGATAGGCAGAGTTTACTGGAGATAGTTTCTGAATGGCGTAAAAAGCATTATAGGATTGTCTTTACCAATGGCTGCTTTGATTTACTTCATCCAGGTCACATTAAGCTTTTGCAAGAAGCTGCAACGCTAGGCGATAAATTGATCGTAGCCATCAATTCGGATCTTTCAGTTAAGCGCCTAAAAGGCCCAGACCGCCCTATTCAACCCCAAGATGCCAGGGTTTTGGTTATGGCTGGCCTTGAAGGGGTGGATGCAGTGACAGTTTTTGATGAGGATACCCCACTAAAACTTATCGAAGCTGTGTGTCCCGATGTTTTGGTTAAGGGCGGCGACTATACAGTTCAAGATGTGGTTGGTAGCGATTTTGTTTTAGGCCATGGTGGGCAAGTCCATATTGTTGATTTAGCCAAAGGCTTTAGCACAACCGGTTTAGTTTCGGCAATTCAGGGTTAATCATTTTTTTGAGTTGCTTTTTTCTTTTTTGATGCAATTCTCTTTTGATCGTGGCTAGGACATCAAAGAGAGAGCTTTCAAGCCATCTTCCTTTGGGAAGACAAACTTAAAAACTGCTCTTGGAAAGTTTGGCGATTAAAGAGTCAAGGAGTTTACTGTGATACGTAAGGGCCCACATATCTCGATTTCTCCCAATTATGTGGTCAATCGCATCCTCAAGATCAATATTGAAGATTTCGCTGAATGGCCAGAAGCGGTTAAGAATTTAGCTATTGCCATAGCCGAAGAACTCTTTTTGGTGGCTTACAACCCCTTTATTGATGTGCGCACGGTTAGATCCAGCGTTGAAGCTAATTTTGAGCGGGAATCGGTTTCCCTAGCCCACTATTATGCCACAGCCATCGAAGAAGGCATAACCATGTTTTGGTCGGCCTATGAGGCTGAAATGGATTTTCGGGACAAATTGGTTGAAGCGTTGGCCAAATTTTTGCCAGACGAGTGCATATTAACCGATGCGCAAGCTTTGATTGAAACAGCCACCGATGCCACGGATTTGCGGATGGAGTTGCCCCTATTAGTGGTTGCCCCAGATACAACCGAGCAGGTGGCCCAGATCGTACATTTGGCCAATGATTTAAAGTTTGCCTTGATCCCGCGTGGTGGTGGTTCAGGGATGACTGGCGGGGCCGTGCCAGCTCGTAAGCGCACTGTAATCTTATCTTTAACTAGGCTAACAAAGATTGGTCCCATTGATTTGGAGGCCATGACGATGACCTGCCAGAGCGGTGTCATAACCCAGGCCGCCATTACGGCAGTTGACAAAGCTGGCGCACTTTTTTCGGTTGATCCGGCCTCAAAACAAGCGTCGTCTATTGGTGGCAACATTTCTGAAAATGCTGGTGGGCCAAGCGCTTTTGAGTATGGCACAACCTTAGATAATCTCCTCTGGTGGCGAATGGTTACCCCCACAGGCGACATCATCTTGGTTGAGCGTGAAAATCATCCTAGGCATAAGATTTTGCCTGAAGAGACGGTCTCTTTTTTGATCAAAGACACCCGAGGTGGTGTGCGCACGCAAGTTAAACTTAAAGGTGATGAAATCCGTCTGCCTGGTTTAGGCAAAGACGTGACCAACAAAGCTTTAGGTGGTTTGCCTGGCATTCAAAAGGAAGGCACCGATGGCATTATTACGGAAGCTTGTTTTGTCATCCACAAAAAGCCGCATCTAAAACGCGTCATGGCCTTAGAGTTTTTTGGCCATTCCATGCATACAGCAGCGGTTGTGGTTAAGGAACTTGTGGCTTTAAGAAATAAGATTCGCGAAGAAGGCGATTATGCCCATCTTTCAGCGCTTGAAGAGTTCAATGCCAAATATGTCCAGGCACTAGAATATCAGACCAAATCAAAAAAATATCAGGGCCAACCCATCTCGGTGATCATTCTCCAGGTGGATGGTGATAATGCCGAACTTTTGGATAAATGCGTGGCTGATATTGTCAGCGTTGTGGAACGCCAAGAGAATGTGGACATTATTGTGGCCCAAAACGACAAGGAAGCTGAGCATTTCTGGGAAGATCGCCATAGATTGTCGGTTATCGCCAAACGCACATCCGGTTTTAAGCTCAATGAAGATGTGGTTATTCCAGTTAACAAGATTCCTGATTTTGCCATCTTTTTAGAGCAGCTTAATTTGCAATGCACAGCTAGAGCCTATCGTCAGGCTCTGCGTGAAATTGTCCGTTTGCCCAACTTCCCCATGGAAGATACCGAAGTGGATCATGAATTTGCTGCTGCCACCCGTGCGGCCAAAGGTAGCGTCTCATCTTCGGAACTCTCTGATGTGGATCTCTTCGCCGGAGCCCAGGCTTTTCTGGCCCGTTTGCAGGAGAAATATCCTAAGCTTGCCAAAAAGATCGCCAAGATCGCCGCTTACATGGAAGCTAGCAGGATCGTTGTGGCTAGCCATATGCATGCCGGTGATGGCAATTGCCACGTCAACATTCCTGTTAATTCCAATGATCCTGATATGCTGGAACATGCCGAGCAGACTGCTGCCGAGGTTATGCGCCATTGTCAGGAGATTGGTGGCGAAGTGTCTGGCGAACATGGCATTGGCATTACCAAAATTGCCTTCTTGGCCCAGAGCAAGATTGATGCTTTGCGCCTCTTTAAGGAACAGGTTGATCCTAGGGATGTGATGAATCCGGCCAAATTGGTTTTTAGGGAATTGCCGGTTAAACCATTTACGTTCTCCTTTAACCATCTTTTGCGCGACATTCGCGATAGTGGTTTGCCGGACAAGGAGACTTTGATTAGCTTGCTGACCAAGATTCAGACCTGCACACGCTGCGGTAAATGCAAGCAAGTCTGTGCCATGACCTACCCAGAACGTTCCATGCAGTATCATCCGCGCAATAAGAACATGATCTTGGGTATGCTCTTGGAAGCTGTCTACTATTCGCAGGTGGTCACAGGTGAAATCAATGAGCATCTCTTGAAAGCTTTGCGGGATATTGTGGAACACTGCACTGCCTGTGGTCGCTGCATGGCCAATTGTCCGGTAAAAATTCCTTCAGGTGAGGTGGCTCTGTCATTAAGAGCTCTTCTTGAACATGAGGGAGCCGGTGGTCACCCCATCAAAGAACATGTCTTGGATTATCTGCGCCAAGATGTGGAAAAGCGGGTGCCCAAAGTGGCCAAATTGGCCTCTGTTGGTCAAAAGATGCAGAATAAGTTTTTGGGCTTTCTGCCTCGAGCTTGGAAGAGCCGCATGGAGAGCCCCATCTTTTCCGGTCGTGGCCCCAAGATGGGTTATACCAATCTCTATGAGTCCCTTAAGCTCTCCCGTGGCAACATCTTTGCCCCTAGCGAACCCGTTGAAGGTATGCCTTTGGCCCTTTATTTTCCAGGCTGCGGTGGAGCTCTGTTCTATGATCGTATTGGGCAAAGCGCTATCTATCTTATGCTCAAAGCTGGTATTGCTGTGGCTGTGCCGCCCAAGCATTTATGTTGCGGGTATCCACTTTTGGCAGCCGGTATGGATACGGCCTTTGATGATAACTTGGCTGCCGATCGGCAATATCTATTGCAGATGCTACGTGGTTTAGAGCGACGCAAGTTTGATATCAGGTATTTGGTTACAGCCTGTGGCACGTGTCTAGATAGCTTGGGTCGGATGGATTTAACATCATCTTTCCCCAATCTTATCCAACAAGATGTGGTTCAACTAACTTTGCCCAAACTGTCAGAGACACTTTTTAATCGTCCAGATTCTCCCAGTCAGCGTCTCTACCATGGTGCTTGTCACTGTGAATGGGCTGGCCTAAACAAGGTTAAAGGCCAACAGCAAATTGTTCAGGATTTGAGTGCCAAGACTGGCTATGACGTCTTTTTAAATCCCGGTTGTTGTGGTGAATCTGGCATGGGCTCTGTCACAAGTCCTAGTATTTATAATCTCTTGCGGGAGAGAAAACAGCTTTCTCTTAGCCAGGAGTTTGCTAAAGGTTATGCCGGACCTGTTCTTGTGGGTTGTCCATCATGTAAGATTGGTTTGGGCCGTTGTCTAATCAATTTAAACGAGAAACGTAATGTTATGCACGTGGCTGAATGGTTAGCTGGTCTTATTGACGGCGAAGATCGTAGACAGTCTTTCCGCAAAAAGGTTAATGAGACACGTGGTGAAGTGCGTGTTGTTCAACTATAAATTTAGGCTAAATATTTTTGGGCATTGATAATTGAAGATTAAGAACATGGAATTTTAAAAAGTATTATATATATCAAAAAATATATTTGTTGTACTCCAGTTATATGCAATTACTTATAAACTGTTCTAATTTGCTATGTTCTATCCATTATTCTCTGTATTATTATACTATACACTTATCATAGCCTTAAAAAAATAAAACAAAGTAGTCCTTTATAACAAACGATGTTCTAGGATAATTACTTTTATATGAATATTGTGATATATCGTTTTGTATTGTCAATTTTCCGCTTAAGCAGAAAAACATTTGGCTTGTTGAATATTTTTTTTCTATATGTCCTACACATCCTTTGAACATTTCCCATAGGGATCTTTTGATATGACTAATATCGTTAATTAAGTACAATATATACCGAATGACCGAAGAAATTAATTTAATTACAACAATAAGTCTATTATTTCTAAACAAAAATGTTGTTTTGATCGTTTTCTATTCTCTTTACCTAGACCTTACCGACCTATTCCTTGATGATACAGCTATTTATAGCTTGTATTATCTTTATAACAATAAATCGAAATAGATATTAGTTTAACTATTGCTAATAGTAACAGCTTAATATCCGACGGAATATAGTATTTGCCATTATATTGTACGATATGATTTTATAATTACTTATTGCTTTATTGATTTAATTCAATATGAAATCATATGTAAAGATGTGTGTGATACTAATTATATGTGCCAGTTGCAATAATACAGTAATGCATCGTTTATGATCAAAAAGCTATCCTTCATGTTTGTATTGAAATGTTTTTTTGTTTCTAACTATAGCCTATTCATAACAGGTCTGTATATCTGATAGCTTAATGGTGTGTATTATAGTTTGTATGATATTGAATATATAAAATATTATGATTAATTTTATTATTTACTATTAGAATATAAAATATGGTATTAAAAAATAGTGACGACCATACATTAAAAATCGTATGCGCTTTCGCCACTTCATATTATGCGATTTTATTTTATGGAAGTTCTGTAAGGTGCAAGATGTTAATTACTTTTACCCTGGAAAACTGGATGTCATTCCGCGATCGGGTTGTATTTTCAATGATCCCGAGCCGTGAGCGTAAGCATGGAGATAGAGTTCCTAAAATATGCAAGTATAATGGAAGAATTCTTCCGATTACCGTGATCTATGGTGGTAATGCGTCGGGGAAGACAAATTTTTTTAATGCTCTAAGCTTCGCAAAGGCGTTTATTGTCAAAGGTACGCAACCTGAGAATTTAATTCGTGTTGAACCATTTCGTCTGGACGATTCGTTTCTTGATAAGCCGTCATGGTTTAGTTTTGAGCTTTTGATTGGTGAAATCATTTATGAATTCAGTTTTGCGGTGACACGTAAGCTTGTTTTGGAAGAAAAACTTGTTGTCACTACTTCATCTAGCGAAAAGGTTCTCTACCACCGCCATGATGGAAGGATTAACTTCCATTCTTCTGTAGAGGATGGGTTTTTAGCATTTGCTTTTCAAGGAACTCGCGATAATCAGCTCTTTCTGACAAATGCAGTCTCACAGAAGGTTGACAAATTTAAGCCTGTTTATGACTGGTTCAAGAATTCTCTTGAGATGGTAGCACCAGATTCGCGCTTTGGACCGTTCGAACAGTTTCCAAGTGAGGGAACTTTATTATATGAGCAGATGAATTATATGTTGCGAAAGTTAGATACTGGCATTCTTCATCTTGATTGGGATAAGATTCCTATCGAGAACCTTTCCCTGCCGGACTCTTTAATGGATATACTCCAAGAAGAGATAAAAGAAGGTGAGACAATTCGCTTATTGATTGAGCCGAATTTTTTCTGTGTTGTGACCCGTAAAGATGATGAGCTGATTGCCTTGAAGTTAGTGACTTGCCACCAGAAGGTGGACGGGACAGAAGTCAAATTTGATTTTCGTCGGGAATCTGATGGCTCGCAGCGTCTTATTAATTTGTTGCCCGCCTTTCTTGACCTAGCTACCGTAGATTCTAAGAAGGTCTACGTCATAGACGAGATTGATCGTAGTCTACATACTATGTTGACTCGCTGTTTGATTGAAGTCTATCTAGCTAAATGCAATAAGAATAGTAGAAAACAATTGCTTTTGACAACTCAAGATTTGCTCCTCATGGATCAAAAAATTTTTCGTCTTGATGAAATGTGGTTAACAGAAAGGGATATAGATGGTGCTTCGAATTTACTATCGTTTAGCGAATTTGACACTCCCCACGCCTAAAGGCGGGGGATTCTTGGTTCGACGAACACTGCGCCGCGACCGTGGCCGCTTCGTCTTACACGTTCTCCCCAAGCGTAACTTCCCGTGTGTCCCACGGTAGTTTTATCTTGTTCACGCCGT
>JAFTDU010000092.1 GCA_017454005.1 Desulfovibrionaceae bacterium
AATGCCATGCAGACCAATTTAGATATGTCAGGTGAAGATATTAATAATGTTGGCAGTATAGGTTTAGTAACACAAAGTTCAGAGCCTGTACCATGTGATGCCGATAACGTTGGTAGGATTTATGTGCAAGATGAAGATGGCAAGCAAAGTATGTATATTTGTAAACACACTAAGGATAAGTACATCTATGAAGCTCTTTTAGATACAGGATCGATGGTGATAAAAGATATCCAACTTTTAGCTAATGGGTCTACGATTGATAAGCCTACTTGTGTCAATGGAACTCCAGAGGTTTGGGTAAGTCCTGTAGCCGTGGCAAAGCAAACCACAGAAACGCCTGCAATTACAGCATTTCAAGCTTACGCTCGAGATCTCTCTGAAACAAGTTGGCAAATTATTCTACGCATGCAGGTGCCAGGCACAGACCAGTGGAGCTTTCCAACAAATGATGTAGGCGCAGCCCAAGTGATTACTTTGTGCCGGCCAAAATATGCCAATTAGAGCTTCTGGTCTTGCACAAAATAAGCTCTACGCAATTAGACACAGTGTATATTTTAGAACATAGATTCTTTTTCTGACCTATCTTAACTCAACATATTTTAGTTAAAAAATAGGCTCAAGTAATGCATTCGATAGTGTCTATTTGAGGATTAAATAGAGATATGACCTGCAAAAATCTGGCAAATCTCAGATTCTATAAGTGCCAAGTAGTATGGATTAAAGGATAGATAAAAAATCACATTTTCTACACATTAATACTAGAGTGTCTAGATATTGAGATTAACTTAAAGGTAGAAGAACTATGGAAAACTTAGCTTTCTTGGCAAGAGAAAAAATATCTTTCAGCTGCAAAGGTCGACATATATATCTATGTAGTTGCTCCTTATATTTTGCAAATATGCTGCAAATGTTTCAGCGCTTCTTAAACGCTTACGCAGATAAAGTGTTAGTGTATATGCCTTTGCTGCTTCTTACATCTTGTATTCTTCCACAAGTGTCTTTGGCAGAGGAAGATCCAAAAATAGCTATTGAAAAAACTACAAGTGGGGATACAGAGCTCCATGGTATGTATGCGCATATCGCTAAGCCTTCAACAACAAAACTTAACTTGGCGCAACGTGAGGCAAGATATGACCAGAATTTTCAATGGGTAGGTCAGCACTTTGGTATACCCCCTAATCTCTTAAAGGCAATAGCTCGTCAAGAATCAGGCTGCCAACCATGGATCATTAATATTCGCGGACGCGATTATTACCCCCGCAGCAAAGCTGAAGCCTTAGAACTATGCGAGTACGCTGCCAATGCCAATCTGTCATATGATGTTGGTTTAATGCAGATTAATCGCTATTGGATCCGCAAGTATCAATTGCCCCATAGCCTCTTACTCGATCCCTTTGACAATATTTACACTGGGGGATTTATTTTGGCACAGGAGATTAAACGTAGTGGTCTAACGTGGAAGGCTGTGGGCAATTATCATTCCCCAACCACCTGGCGGGCCCTTGACTATGCCCGCAAAATTCGCGCTCATCTCTTTGCCCTTTTGGCACGCCAAAATTCTTAGACAAAAACCATGTACAACAAATCTGAACCATCGCCTTACTTTGGTTGGATCTTTGGCCTTGCACTTATCGTTATGGGAGGGTGGTGGATCTGGGCTAACTTTTCAACACACATCACTCTGTTTGTCTTACAGTTTGCTGATTTGCAACTGACATTTTTGCATTTACCCAAACCCATTTGGCTTGAAGAAGTGCTGCTAAAAGGATCCCAGCATGACATAGATTTTCAAGTAGTGTGGGCCGTGCTGGACTATGCCGGTCGCCCCTATGCAGTGTGCACAGCGCTTTTTGCATTTTGTTTGAGCATCTATGCTGTAGGTGCTTCAACCAAAGAACAATATTGTCGACATTTAGACATGGATGGCCTTTTGAAACACAATGAACACTTTTATCCCTGTGTAGCACCCATTGTTAACTGGGGGAGAAGCCTCTTGGCTGAACCCTTGGATACGGGACCCTGGCGGCTGGCACGCACACCACTGCAATTTGCCTATGAACACAACCTCCTAAACGAGGCTACGAGCAATAATCCGGTAGAGCGGGAGCTTGTGCTCACAAAAGCTGGGTTTCCAAATATGTATTCACCAATTTTGACAGGTCAAATTAAGATTCAATATAACCGCACGCTCGCAACACTGATCTTTGAAGCACAATTGGGCCCACGCTGGGAAGGCTTTGACAAACTCCCAGCCTATTTGCAGGCATTAAGTCTAGCCTTCATTCTCTTTGGTCTAGGACAAAAAAAGCAGGCCCAAGAAATCTTGGCGAGACTTGCCATAAGCTTTCGGCCCCCGCAAGCAGCACAGAAACTCTCCTTTAAGCGTACCTATCCGTTTATCCTGTTACCCCAAGCCGCAAGAGAATACTATGCCATAGATGCAAATGTACCATTCACTAGCACACAGATAAAAGAATTGTGGCAAGAGCCCAAAGTGCAAGCAACCATTAAAGCCCACAATAAATACCGTAATCTTCTACTGCTCGCGCTATATGGTTTTGCTAGGACACAAGGTGTTTTGGCAACTCCTGAGTTTATTTGGCTTAAAGTCATAAACCGCCCACTGTTTTACTTGTGTAATAACTATGGGCGGCGTACTTGTTGGGTTGAAGTGGCCGGAGCCTGGACACATTATCAAGCAGAGATTGAACTAGCTAAAATCGTATCCAATTTTAGTGGAGATATGTTGCAGAAAAAGGAGGTACAATCTGCAGTAGATGCTTTAGAAGATGCTCTTATTGAACAAGGATGGCTCTCATTGCAGAAAAGTGAAAATAATAAGCAAAAAACTACATAAAATGATGATTTAGATTTATCTAAAAATATGCTATAACATCAAATATAAGTGCATATTTGTTATAAGCTATCCATGAAAATATGCGTAGAGAAATTTTATTTATCCTTAAATAAAAATTAAAAAATTCAAAAATTCAAAACAATAAAAGACACTTATGAGAAATTGATCAGACGATAAAGCTAGAATTAATTATTGTATTGTTAGGAGCAGATAAAATATAGCATGAATAATCAATTTAATACCTTATTTTTGATCAATTGTTAAATTTTATACATAAGAATTTTTATATTTTATACAATTTAATATATTATAAATTTTCAAAACAAAT
>JAFTDU010000093.1 GCA_017454005.1 Desulfovibrionaceae bacterium
TGAGCTAATTTTTGGCCTTGAAGGTGATTTTGCATTCACTGATGGTGCGACCTTAGAAGAACGGCGGCAGAGCTTAACTAAACATTGTGTGGAAGAACCATTTTTTAGTAAGCTCCGCTAAATGCGGGGCTTTTTTTGTGCGCATAGCATGAATTTATTTAAACGGGTTTATAACTCCAATTCAGATTATTCAGGGCAAGAACATGGTTAAGGCCAAGTTTTACACAACGAGGTGTAGAAAAGAAGAAGCCCTTAGCTGTCTCTTGAACCCATGAACAGTAACCGTATAAGAGGCATAGCGCAAGGTAAGACCGCAAAGAAATCGAGTCCAAAGCTGAATCGTAATTGCGTTAGCATAGGTACGAGGGGGACGTGAGAGACAAGGAATAATCACTTACCCAAGGAGATCTGCCAGAAGATTAAATATTCAGAATGGTAAGCATGCCGGTAGTTACTGCTGAAGATCTTATTGGAGACGGGTATACGAAGGTGCATTTTCACATCTGAGGGATAAAAAGGCTAGGGGTATTCGACGTCCGCTTACTACCAAAAAACTCTGCTTAACAATGTAAGCAGAGTTTTTTGGGCAATGTCACTTATGGCTCAACAATCGCAAAATTAGGAACAAACGTATCTATTATAGTCAATAAATCTTGTAAGGCAGTTACATCACCTTGCAATAAACCAAGCTTTTGGGCCTCACCTACAGATAAAGTTTTTTCAAATAAGGCAATTACTTCGTTTTTATTGGCCTGTAGTTGTAAAATCTTGCCATCAATTTGAGATGCTTGAGCTACCTTGGCTCGCAAAACACTATTGCGTAACTCGAGATGCCAAATTTCACTAGTATCTTTAACTACAACATACATTTGAAACTGTTTATGACTCGCCTTTTGGCCATCAAGTCTGATACATAAATACGTCCAATATAAATTTAAAGGTAATTGCAGCTGCTCTTGAGATTGACCTGGAGCGCGTTTTTGTTCAGGTTTAGTTGACACAACTTGGCGTAATTCACGCGCACCTGTCAAGTAAAAATTACGCCAGGGTCCACTCTCAGCTTGATAGCCTAGCTGCTCTAAAGCATCAGCTTCTAAATTTCTGGCAGCAATATTGGTTGGATCAGCAAATACAAGGTGATCGCACACCATAGCTACCCACCTATATTCACCATTAGCATAATCTTTCTTGGCCTGTTCAAGGATCTTGACAGCTCCACCCATATATTCAATATATTTTTTGGCACTTGCTACAGGAGGTAAGACATGGAGGTGGGCAGGATTACCATCAAACCAACCAAGATACAGATTATAAACAGCTTTAATATTATGACTTAGACTCCCATAATACCCACGCAGAGCAAAACTAGAATTTAAGGCAGGCGGCAGCTTAAGTTCTTCGGCAATTTCTGTCATGGTCAAACCCTTGTTAGCAAGGTGGAGTGTTTGATCATGAATATAACGGTAGATATCACTTGTCAAATTTAAAAATTTACACACCCGTTCTCTGCCCCACATAGGCCAGTGATGCATACCATAAAGTACTTCTACATCTTGACCAAAACGTTCGACAGTAGCATCAAGAGCTTGTGCCCAAAGCATCGGATCACGTGTTTTTGCACCACGTAAAGTATAGAGATTGTGTAATGTATGTACACAGTTCTCAGCTGCCGTCAAGGCTTTTAACTCTTTTATGTACCAATGCATCTCGGCAGGAGCTTCAGTATTGGGTGCTAGTAAAAATACAAAGGTTAAGCCATCAAGTATCTTTGTCTCACCATCATGTTCAATAGTATCTGTTGGAGGCACCAAGGATCTTGTGCCTGTGGAATTTTTTAGACCTAATCCTGCACCAACGTGTCCTTTAGGAGATGGCGGCAACAATACACCGTACATATATGATGCGCGGCGTGCCATGGCGGTTCCGGCAAACACATTTTCAGCTACAGCGGCTTTGAGAAATCCGCTTGGCGCAAGAATCTTAACCTTACCTGCTTTTACATCGTTGACATTTATAACACCTTCAACTCCACCATAGTGATCGACGTGGCTGTGCGAATAAATCACATATTTCACAGGTTTAAAAGGTCGATTAGCGTAGTACAGTTTTAGTGCTGCAGCGGCATTTTCCTTTGACACTAACGGATCTACAATAATTAAACCTGTATCACCCTCAATGATGGTCAAATTGGAGATATCAAGGTTGCGTACTTGATAAATTCGATCCGAAACTTTGAACAATCCACTACACATTACAAGCTGAGTTTGGCGCCACAGACTTGGATTCACTGTAGGTTGCGCTTGCTGATCCATCAAAAAATCATAGGGCGCAAGATTCCAAGCTTCTTGACCGTCTTGACACAAAACCTTCCCCTTATTTGGCAAAGGAGCTATAAAACCACGCTGTGCATCTTCAAAATCAGCGCGATCGTTAAAATCAAGACCGCTAATCATTTGCTGTTGAATTTTTTTGGTAAAGTCAGTGGCCTCTTTAGCTAATTCTTCAGCCTGCAGCGTAGCAGCTCTACATGTGAATAGAACAAAGAAAATGAGCAGGCTGAGCAAGTGTTTTGCCATAATTACGCCTCTTAATGTGTGATAAGCAATAACACCAAGACAAATATTGTATGGCACTATATACAGATCACATGCATATTGATGTTTTTCTTCATGATTCAAACTTACACCAAAAATTTCACTCGGCCAGCGTCGAATTCAGCCAATACCTTGATACAAACGGATGTCAAGGTAAGCTGCGACGCTTGGCTCCGAGGGAAATTAATACCCCCGAATTACTGGGTACCGACTAGGGGAACGCACGTAAATCACGCTCCTACAATGTAGGAATCAATCTCACAAGCTCCATAACGAAGCTAAAAGGAAAACAGTATATCTATCAATCTATTGATACAATATTATTGATAGATTAATACCAAACAATGATAATGCAGACTAGTCAAGCGCTGATGCAAGCCACCTGGTGTTTACTATTGGGTCTGCAACTGCCCTAGCTTCTGCCTTAGAGACAGCGTTTCAGCCTCAAGGGCCTGAGCCCTTTCTTGCGCAGCTTTGGCTTCCGCCTGAGCGCGGGCAGCCTGGGCTTCTGCCTGCCTAAGATTATCCTGTAAGTGTTCATGACGCTCTTTAAGCGCCGAGAGCTCTTCGCGCAAATTGATCAGTTCTTGGCTTGTTTGGGTAGCTTTGCTTTCAGCTCTTTCGGCACGTTGGGTGGCCTCATTGAGTTGACTCATTAGTGAGTCAGCCTTGGCAGTTGCTGCGCCCGCAGCTGCTGCTTGTTCTTTAGCGTGCTGCTCAGCTTGCTCGCGTGCGTGTTCAGCTCTTTCTCTGGCTTCCTTTTCATTAGCTGCTGTAGCCGTTGCCTGTACCGCGTTTTGTTTTGTAAGTTCGCTTGTCTGTTCTGCAAGTTGTGCTCGTCTTTCAGCATGCTCTGCGGCTTCCTGAGCTTTACTAGCTCTTTCTTCTGCAAGAACGGCCCGCTTTTCTGCCTCTTTTACTTCTAATCTCCATTGCTCGGCCTGACGTTGTGCTTCATCTGCTTTAGTTTGTGCCAAGAACTCCTGTTTCTCATTCTTCTCCAGGGCCTGCTTTAAATTTTCCATTTCCTGCCTGGCAGCATCACGTTCTTCTGCTAAAACATTCTGCAAGGCAAGGGCCTCATCAAGGAGATTTTTAAACTCAACTTTGGCAGCTTCTTTCTCGTTGGTTAGGGCACGGGCAATCAATTCCCTTAAGGCAGTCATTGTTTCTTCTGGTACTTCTGATGGTGTCAACGGAAGGTTAACCCTTTCTGCTTGCCAATCTTTGAGTATCCGCTGAATTCGATTCCGATTAACTGGGCAAATTTCCGCAATATTTGTAAGGGTAACAACGTTTACCCTCGCTCACCAACGTACCAATAGCCCGTAAAATATCATCGTCGCTGTATATAGACACTTTTGGCATACGTCCTCCTCTCAATTATTGATAAATTAGTATCAAAATATCAATAAAGAGAGAGTATGATATGCGTATTTTTTGGTCAAACACTCGAATCTTACCTTCGTATATTCTAGTAAGAAACACTCTGACAGTCTTGCTATGAGCCTTGAAAAAATATAAAAGTATTTATAAATATGACAGTGATAAACTTCTGATAGAATAATACGATCTATCGATAAAACATTGTTTCTTATACTTCTTAGTTTAAATTATAGACTGCCTAGGAGATAGAATGTAGATTTACAAGAATTTATTAGTATTTCGCTTTATTTTAAGACGTAGAATTATTTTTCCCCTTATCTGGATCGTTAATAGGGTTAAGATAGACAATTTCATCTGGCGTCCAATTCCGTATGTTTTTAGTCCATCTGATTGGATTCTTAGCCTTTGCAGCTTCATATACAGCTATGCGATTTTCAACTACATCTTCACAGAGTCCATAGTGACGTTGAGCTGGAGTTAGATACTTTAACCAGCTATGATAGTGCACATTATTATACCAGTGTACAAATTTAGCACACCAATCCCTTTCGTCTTTAATTGTTGCAAACCCCTCTGCCGGGTAACTTGGTGCATATTTAAGAGTTCTGAATAGAGATTCTGCATATGCATTGTCGTTGCTTACCCTTGGTCGACTAAAAGATGGCGCAATACCAAGATTTTGTAGTGTAACTATCATAGGCACTGCTCGCATAGGGCCGCCATTATCTGAGTGCAGTACATGAGGCGTACCATTATCTTTTTGTTCACGACATGCTTTTTTGATCAGTTCACTTGAGTGGTCTGCAGATTGTTCCGGCCAGATTCCCCAGCCAACAATGTAACGGCTAAAGAGGTCGGAGATAAGGTAAAGGTAATGAAATACACCCCTTGTTGGTCCAATAAGATAGGTGATATCCCACATCCAAACTTGATTTGGGGCTGTAGCTGAATGGGAGGAAATTGGACGACTCTTACGTTTTCTGATCCTGCCTCTTTGATGGCACATGTTGCGGCTACGCAACCGCCTGTACATTGTAGATTCTGATGCTAGATATATACCATTGTCTGCAAGTTTGGCCACAAGTTGAGCAGGTGATAAATCAGGATTTTCAGCTAAGGCTTTGTCAACTTGTTCCAACTCTTCTTCAAGTAGTTTATTTGGTGGAATTGGATGTTGCGCAGAGTTACGTCCATCATCTAGCTTGCCTTAAATTAAGATCTAGTGTTAAAATCA
>JAFTDU010000094.1 GCA_017454005.1 Desulfovibrionaceae bacterium
TATATTATTGATTTATATAAATATTTATAATATTATCTCATAATATTTATTACATATATAGTATATGAATATTTCATTTTGCAGTTTGAGAAAATATTTGTCTTATTTTATACGATAATAAAGTATAACATTAACTCATCAAAGATAATCTTATGTTTTCAGCACTATATATTTCTATCATCTAACATTGAACATTCATCTTACATCTTATTACGAACAACAAAAATTGCATACTGATTCTTTGCCCCATCATGCGCCTCCCATGTTTACTTTTTGTGCTTGACAGATGAGTTTTGGTAAGCTATAAATTTTTTGTTCTTAGAGATGAGTTCTTAGAACTATAGATTTTGTGTCAATTTAATCTTCAAAATATATTCTTGGACAGTTAGCTCAGATTGGTGGAGCATCGCCCTTACAAGGCGGGGGTCACAGGTTCAAGTCCTGTACTGTCCACCAGATTTTTTCGCTTGTTTGCGGGGGATCAATCTAGTCGGACTTGTTCGCGGCACATGAACGCGGTAAGAGATAGATCCGGCAATAATTCCGCCGCTTTTTTTTGTCTAAAAAAACGTATTTGGTTGAAAAATTCGTGAATATTTATAATAATTTTGATGCTTCATACTTAATTAAATTTTGCTCCCAAAATAGACTAAGCCATTATTAAGAGGCACAAATGGCGGCAAAACACATCTTTCTATCAGGAAGCGATTAAAAGAATAGCAGGTGCAAAATCATTGTTGCTCCATAGCCACAATCTCTAGGTATACTTTAGAGCGCAGACGCAAAATCGCCTGCGCTCCTTAATCACTCTACCTTTTACTTGTCGTCTTACAATCTTTTGTTAAGCACATGGCTCCACAGTTTACAATGTAGCTGGAACACTACAACCTTTATTGTGTTTAAGCTTCAACGTACATGGTTTGATCCAATTTAATCTCAGCAGTCAGAGCTTACAAAACTTTAATATAAATTAAAGAAAATAATATTATTATATTGAAAACATTCTGTACATACACATCAATATTCATAAGAGATATCGATATCGTGATCAACTTAGAATATAATCAATATAAGAGTAATTTTTATATAGTTATAAAATTTAGATACATTATTATTTACTCCATATTGATTTATCTTTGTTGTTTTAATCTAGAAATTTCATAAATTATTACTGCATTACTCTCTTATCTATAATTCTCTTAGCCTTTCCTTGAGATCTTTCTATGGAATGTGGTTCTAATAATCTAACTCGTGTTGTGACACCCAAAAATTCTTTTACTTTCTTTTGGATACGTTTTTCTAAACTTTGCAAGTGTTTAATTTCATCACAGAAAAGTTGACCATCTACTTCAACACAAATTTCTAAGGTATCAAGATTATTCTGACGGTCAATAATCAATTGATAATTCGAAGATAAACCTTCATTTTCAATGATAATACTTTCAATTTGTTGAGGAAAGACATTCACGCCACGGATAATCAGCATGTCATCCGTTCTGCCTGTTAAGCGTGTAATGCGCATATGTGTTCTTCCGCAACAACAAGGCGTATCATCAATACTGGTTAAGTCACGCGTCCGGTAACGTAAGAGGGGTGTTCCCTCTTTAGTTAAGGTTGTAATGACAAGTTCACCTTGCTCGCCATGGGGCAATTGTTCACCTGTAACAGGATCAATAATTTCGGCTAAGAAATGATCTTCCCAGATATGTAGGCCACTTTTGGCATCAACACATTCCATGGCAACGCCAGGTCCCATAATCTCTGAGAGCCCATAAATATTCATGGCATCGATGCCCATTTTTTGCTCAATGTCCTGCCGCATGGCTTCAGACCAGGGCTCAGCACCAAAACACCCAATGCGCAACGGCAACTCCCGAAAATCAATCCCTTCCTCTTGCCCTGCTTCCCATAAATGCAACGCATAACTTGGGGTGCAACATAATACTGTAGCCCCAAAATCACGCATCAGGTAGGTTTGTCTACGGGTAGCTCCACCTGACGCTGGAACTACTGTAGCGCCAATACGTTCTGCGCCGCCATGTGCCCCCAAGCCTCCCGTAAACAAACCATATCCATAAGCTACATGCACTATATCACGCCGAGTCACGCCTGCAGCAGTTAAACTGCGAGCAGCCATTTCTGCCCAATTTTGCACATCTCTTAAGGTGTACCCAAGCACCACTGCCTTGCCTGTTGTCCCGCTTGAAGCTTGCAAGCGCACAATATTATCACGCGGTACTGCAAACAAACCGTAAGGATAATGGTCACGCAGGTCTTGTTTTTCGGTAAAGGGCAAATGCTTCAAATCCCCTAAGGTTTTGATATCCTCAGGCTTTATACCTATTTCATCAAAACGTTTTTTGTAAAAGGGAACATTGGCGTAGACCCGCGCACACACATTCTGCAATCTACGCAATTGCAGTGCTTCTAATTCTTCACGAGGCAGGGTTTCTTGTTCTATGTTGAAGAGCATAGATTACTCCTTACGAGATTGCTTAAGGCACATAGCTCAGCGTTAAGGCACACACTTTATAAAGTCATGCTAAAAGATTGCGTCAAGCAAGATGCAACAGATCTGTCTACTGAAAAAATAGGTCAACATGCACCTTGTTAACATATAAATAATCAGTTTCAAATATTAATTACTACTGTTTATGTTGAGAACTGATTATTCTTGATCGATGATAACTGATTAAATTTTACACGTGGTAAATAATTTCATTAGTAATTGAAGTAATATTTTCCACACCAGTTAATAACATAGCTTGATTTAACTGTTGATTAAGCGTGGTAAAATATTGTTTTACACCTTCTCTACCGCCGCCAACAGATGCTACACATACAGGACGCCCGATTAAGACGACATCTGCTCCAAGGGCTAAGAGTTTTAATACGTCGGTTCCACTTCTAACGCCGCCATCAACAGCAATTTGAATTCTCTTATGTACAACAGCAGCAATAGCAGGTAAAACATCGGCTGTGCCAGGACAATGATCTAAAATACGTCCGCCATGGTTGGAAACAACAATCGCGTCGGCGCCAGCTGTGATTGCTTTTTCGGCATCTCCTGGTGTCATAATGCCTTTCACAATGAAAGGTGTATTATTATGCTTGTGCACATAGCTCACAACTTCGCTAAGTGTGCTTACGGGCATGGGAGCCACAGGCCGCCCCATTTTGCGCAAGGTGACAAGACCAGCTGCATCCACATCCATCCCCACAGCCACAGGCTTACAGGCTAAGACCCGATCAATTTTTTCATAAAGTTCCTTGCCTTCCCAAGGCTTTATAAAAGGAATACCTTTATGTTGACTTAAAGATTTCACAGCGGCATCAATAATAAAAGCCGGCACACCGTCGCCTGTACAGCCGAGACTCCCGACATCTTCGCACCCAGCAAGCACGGCTTCAATATAGGCCTCTTCATCAAAGCCCTTTGACATGTTAAACTGAGCCCCACCAATGGGAGCTGCAAGAATCGGCATCTTAAGTTCTGTGCCCAAAAAGGTTGTGTTGGTCTTTGGCGCTGTAACACCGTGGAGAGCCGACATGTTGAGGGTAATTTTCGCTAAAGCTGCGACATTATTGTGGAAAGAAGCCGCAGTGCCTAAGCCGCCCATACCTGGCACTTCGCCAATACACGCCCGGCCATTACAGATGGGACAGACCCGACAAAAGCCCTGCATCAGTTGTTTGGCATTAGCTCTAAAATCTTCACTCATAACAACTCCATATAAATTTTATGTTTGCTAGAAGGAACCTTTTCTGATAATGATAAAACAGACTATCTCAAGAAAACTTACTCAGATAGTTTTTCAAGGTTTATACTCATTATCCTTACAGCAAAAAAATCAAATTTAATATTTTATATTAGATAACATAATTATAAACTATCACATATAGTCTTTGTATTTGATAAGATATCATCTTTATTTATCTTTACAATTAAAAAAATAGCTTATAGTATTTTCATCGATCCTTATAAAACTCTTACTTCTAAAAAAATATTTACATAAATATGTATATCAATTAAACTTTCTTTATTTTTTAAACATTTGGAGCCATGATTATGATTCGCAAAGCTGATCAGATCAACAAAATGGATAAAACGATGTTTGGAGGACCAGGACAATTACATGCCAATGTTCTGTTACAAGCATCTGAATTTGCCGATAAAGGCAGATTATTTAACCATTGTGTGTTACATACAGGTGAAGCTATCGGGGAACATCAACACACCAATGAATTTGAAGTTTACTATATTCTTTCTGGGACAGGATTATACAATGACAATGGTACAGAAACCAATATTCAGGCTGGTGATTTAACTATTTGTTATTCTGGTGAAAAACATGGGTTAAAAAACACTGGCTCTGAAGATTTAGTATTTATCGCCTTAATTCTTTTTTCTTAATATTGTATAATCTAAATTTCATCTTATGAAACCATCTTCTACGAGCATATTCAGTATTTTTAGATTATACTAATGGATTGTATAAATATTAGATAATTGATTAGTCCAAATTTATAGAAGAGTTTCTAATTACAACAGCTTATATTGCTATAAGCTGTATAATTAGAAGCTCTTTTTATTATCTATAACTGTGCAAATACAATCTGTAATCAAGAAAATAAATAATATTAATTCTTTAATATTGTTAAAACTACAAAAAATATTGCTCTTCTTGATAAATAATCTAGAGTATAATATGTCACAAGAAAGTATTGAAAGATTAGCATATAAAATAAAACTATAATATTCGTTAAAGGCAATATATAGCTAAATATATTTGATAAATTAATAGTCTATAATCAACTAAAATTTTACAGATAAAATATTGTAGTAACTTAAAATAGAAGCTTATCTTTTCCTCTTTATCAACACGCAAGATCACGTCTTAAAGTATTACATTTTATTTTAGCAATATTTTTTATGTTTCAGCATCTCATTATTTTGAGCAAAAATTATGACGGCAATGCGCTCTATTTCTGCTCAAATATACAAAGCAGAGCACTAATTCCGCATGCCTGCGTGTCTTTGCATAAATTTCTAGTCTTGACGCTCCACGCTTCAAGTGTGCCTTTTTAAGATACTGCAGCTATGCCAAAGAGGCAAACCTCAAACGACTTTTGGTCTGCTAACCCAGGTTTTTTTCTAAAAAATATCTAAATTTCCCACAAGCTTGTGCAGACACTTTGAGCATATAGCGACATAAGATAAGGGCGTGGATGCAGATGTGCAAGCGCAAATAAAAACTATTGTATGAAAAAAAATTTTGGATAAATAACTAATTTAAATAAGCACAATAATGCTTCAACAGCACAATACATATACTCAAATATTATATCAAAATTTATACTTTATACTCAAATAGCAATACTAGACAATATACAAAATGCGGTCGAATGTAAGAAATAGATCACAACTCTCACATTCGACCGCACCAAGCAGAATTAGTTGTTTACTAATGTCATTGATTATCAAGTGTACCTTGATCTAAATTGGCAATACATTGCAAATCTTGCTGAAAAAGCGTCTGCATATCTGTCAATAATTTGGTTTTAAACGCCTGTGCCCGCTCTACTTCTAGCATAATGGTATCTGACTGCCGACTGTGTAACAGCAAATACCCTAGCAATTCAGTACGTTTTAAAATATTAACATATGAAAAGCCTTCAGCTACGGCAAATAAAGCATCTTCGCGCACATCTACACGAAATTGAAACTCTTCCAACAAACTTGCAAGCATCTTAACGCGCAAAATGCGGCGTTCGCGATCGGCCGCGCCACCTTTAAATTGAAAGGTAACGAAATTTTCACTGCGTTTACTTGTCGATTGACACTCAACAGTACAAAAATGATAGCCATACCTGGCCTGTAAAATCATGTAACCTGCATCAATAATAAAGAAGTTCCGCTCGGTCATGGTAGTTGGTGCAGTACTTTCCAATTCAGGATTCATGGTACTTTGCAGCACGACACTCATAAAGCCGGCAGCACCAGCAGCTGGAGGCCCATACCAAGGAATGGCCGTCATTCCTTCCCATAAGGCCAACATGGGATAGCTGGCAATATCTTTGATATCGACCACAGATCCTGAAATCTGACGCTTAAAAGCGTGCCCCATATCCACAACCCAGTATTGTAATTTCTTGCCTGCTTGCAGTTGTTTCCCAATCTTTTGGCCTTGGGTATCTTCATTTAAAAACAATAAATTTACTGACTTTTCATGACAAAAGCGTGTAATATCATGGAGTGAGGTGCAATTTTCAGGACGAAAGTCTGGGGAAGTAGGATCTAAGAGATGTAGAGGTGTAATGAGCTTTGCTAACTCAGTCAACCGTTGATAGACACGACTCTCTTTAATTGAGCTATTTGCAACCGGCAACTTCGGTTCAATCTCATGGTGTAAACCTGCAAAGACAAGAGCACGCGAGGCATCTAGGGTGATAGCTTCCTGCTCAGAGAGAACCTTACAAGCATCCTTCAAGCTAAACAAAGCTGGAATATGATATTCACGGGCAACAGATGCTAAATGGCCTGCAGTCCCCCCAGCTTCACTGATTAAACCGCTAGCTCTAGGTAAGAGTGTGGCCCATCTAGGAAAGGCTCGTTCCACCACCATGATGCAGCCTGCGGGGAAGGAGAGCATGTCAGCCTCTTTCCGCAATATATAGGGCTTGCCCACACTAACACCAGGACTCGCCGGAATTCCCCCACGCAGCAAAACCTCAAACTGTTCCTCTTGGGATGTAGTCGCTGCATCTTCCTCTTCTACTGCCTCTGTCACCTGTAACGGTCTACTTTGTAAAATACTTAATTCGCCATCCTGATCAAAGGCCCACTCTACATCCTGAGGTTCGGCATAAAACTCTTCTAAGGCTAAAGCAACCTTAGCTAGATTTAAGATCTGCTCATCTCTAAGGACTCCAGCCCCCCTAGGATCAGCAATGCGTTTTTCCAGAATTTTCCACCCTGGTTCACGGCTGCAAAAAAAGACATCTGGAATCACGCCACCATCGACAACACCTTGTGGTAAGCCAGCTACAGCATTGATGACAATGCGTTGTTCGCCTACACACTGTACAGGATCACGACTATAGGCAACTCCCCCAGCTGCAGCTTTGACCATCTCTAAGACGCCCACACACATTGGTGTGGCATCATCAGGAATGCCATGCTGAAAGCGATAACTCATTGCCGAAAGCGAGTATTTGCTTGCAATGATTTCCTTATAGACATGACATACTTCTTCGGGTGGCACATTCAATTCTGACCGGTATTGTCCCGCAAAGGTCGTCTCTTTGGCATCTTCACCAACCGCACTACTCCTCAAAGCCAACAAGACATCCTCACCAGCTTGTTCCTGCAACTCTTGCGTTTTAGCTTTAATAGCTGCTTCCAAATCTGCAGGCAGCGGTGCATTTAAAATAGCGTGTTGCAGCTCTTGGGATAGATGCATGGTGGCATCGAGACTAATCAAATCTGCCGATTGAATCTTCTGCGCAATGGTCTGGGCTAAATTATTGGCCTGCATAAAATGGTCATAGGCCTGTACCGTAATGGCAAACCCTGCCGGCACAGGTAAGCCCACATTGGCATGAATCTCACCCAGATTGGCCATTTTCCCCCCAACATAGGGGGTGTCTGTAAGGCGGATATCCTCGAGAGCCAAAATTAGTGGACAGGACTCTAAATCCACAGGTTTGCGCTGGTAACTGATAACCCCTTCGATTTGTTTGGCAATGTTGTCAAAGGCGGTTTGCAAAGCTTGGTACTGCCCATTGGAGAGCTCGTCTAGACATTGCACCATCTGATACACTGCAGCCGAAATCTTGGCGCCTGTGCCCCGGATATAGTCCATGCCAAATTGCTTGGCACCACCTAAGTGTTCTTCAAGATCACTCATCAACTCAAGGGCTGTTTTATTCCGCGCCAAGAGTCGGCGAAATTGCGAACAACGCAGCCTGATTTTTTGCGCTAAAGCCTCTTCAGAGGCCTGTTGCAAGGCCAATTTCTCTGGATCAGGCTTACGCCGCAAAAGTCGCTGCCAAAATTCAAACATCCCCATGACCTCAAGCTTGCACAGACTGAATGGCTTCTTCCATTTTAATAATTAACTCGCCAATGGGTACAGGCTTCAACATATAGTCAAAGGCCCCTAATTCAAGCCCTTCCATGGCGACACCTACGGCGGCGTGCCCTGTTAACAATATCACGGGAATCTTTGGCGCAATCTTTTTCATGGCCCTAAGCGTCTCTAAGCCATCCATGCCAGGCATACGTACATCCATGACAACAACTTTGAGTTGTTCGTCAGGTTGGGCCTGCTCCAAAGACTCTTGTACACGCGCTAGAGCTTGTTTTCCATCACTGGCTACAACAACATTTAAGCCGCGTCGTGACAAGCGCTTTTCCATTAATTCAAGAAATTCGACTTCATCATCAACAATCAAGACACGCATCATGATCCAATCCTTATAAAGCAATTCTTCCTGGAAGTTATGTTTTCTTCGCGGAAGCGGGTTGGGGCTTAAAATAGTGCTCGTTAAGTAAAATCAAAGTGTTGATTTGCTGCCTCACTGCAAGCTCTTAATCCAAGAGTCTTGCTCCTGAATACAAAAACCTCTCTCATGTCACACATAAAAAGTAATCTTCTTCAATTTATTCAGCGCATAAAAATTATGCTACATCTTTTTTATCGCTAAAATCTTGCTCAAGATCAACCATTGGTGGTTCATCAGGCAAACTAATGATAAAGGTTGTGCCAATTCCCACCTTACTCTCAACATCCACATGCCCACCTAATTTTTCTAAGATCGAAAAACAGATGGCGAGACCTAACCCTGTCCCTTCGCCGACCTTCTTGGTCGTGAAGAAAGGATCAAAGATCCGTTTGCGCGTAGCTTCATCCATCCCTGGCCCATTGTCTTTGATCATGACCATGACGCCACTTTCCGCCTTACAGGTCTTAATTTCCACAATACCGTCGTGGCCAATGGCGTCTAAGGCATTATCAATAATATTGATGAAGACTTGTTCCAGTTGCGCTGGATCACTGTAAATCACAGGGAGGGCATTGTCATAAGCATGGATAATCTGAATATTACGGTTGTTTGCTTCGACTCGCAACATTTCGCTGGCTTCATCGGTGATAGCATTAATGACCACCTCAGTGCGGCCAGGATTCATGCGGCGGCCAAAGCCTAACATACGTTGGGTAATCCCTTTAGCCCGTTTCACATGATCTTCAATTTTTTTACAACTCTGTTTGATCTCTGCATAATTTTTCATTGTGGCAGGCGATTCTTCTTCCAATAAATCCGTAATCCACCCGGCATTTTCTTGGATCAACATTAAGGGATTATTGACCTCATGTGCAACACCCGCCGCCATCTTGCCTAATGCTGCCATCTTACTTGACTGCAGAATCCTTGCACCAATTTGTGACTTTTGTTCATCGGCGACACTTAAATAATTAATCAATTTACCTGTACAGAAAATTGAGCCTACAATAATTACGAGTGAGCCAATAATGAGACAGAAAATGATCCACGTTTGCAATTGATGTAAGGATGTCAAACTTTCAAACACATCATCAACGACTACCAAAACCCAAGGCATACTTTCAAGAGGCATAATAGCTGCTTGTAAGCGGTTGTCGGGGGCATCTTTTAAAGGCAGCAGCGATGTAATCACAATACGTTGCGATGTACGGTGTAAATCAGGCAATTCAAACTTTTCCATAATCTTGCCATGGAAAAGCGAATTAGTTTGTAACACACCTGCTTTATTAACTAAAAAGGCTTCAGAATGTTGTCCTGAATATTCACGCCGTAATAAACCCTCAAGCACGGTCATATCAATGGTAGCACGAAGAATAAAGCTTTTACCATCGATATGGCGTAAAACGGCGATAATAAAATGCGGACTTTTTCTGAAGCCTAAAAAGACGTCTGTCACGACAACGCCAGTACGTTGCACAGCCTCAAACCATTCAGTATTTGCGTAATTGGCATTTTTCAAATCATACGGTCCAACATAAGCTATGTGTGAACCATCCATGCCAATAATGCCCATATCCACAAAGGAAGCACTATTTTGTTGCATAACACTAAAGAGTCGACTTAGACGAGGCACGTCAGTCAACTCTTCGTACGAATGGGTAAAGGCCATGGTTTTAATTTGCGCAATACGTTCAGACAAAAACGTATCAAGAGCTCTGCGTTTACTGCTTGTAACAGCTTCTAAACCAGCACTTATTTTTTCATTATAGATGGAATCAATATGTTGGAGAGCAAAAGCACCCAAAATAAGCAATGGACTCAAGGCTAACACTAATAATGTAGCCAACATCCGACGGTAAATTACCCGATAACCACGGACAACTTCAGGTTCAGATACCATTCTACGCTTTATCCTTGAAAAAAAATTACACACTTACTGCCAAGCATGAAACTTGTGCTATTGGCTAAGCAACCGACGACAATCTTGCACAATCTCGTTATGCCGCTCAGCTACTTGTGCCCGATCTTGCATAATCATATCAAGCTGCCGTGTGTGAATAGTCAAATAGCCTGCCACAGCTAATAATTGCTTGCCATCCTCCAAATCCATCCCTTCAATCCGAGCTTGCAACGCATCATTTTTTAGTTGCGGCTGAAATCCAAATTCCCACAAGATATCAGCCACAAAACGCACGCGCAGAATCCGCCGTTCAATATCAGCGGCTCCGCCCCGTAACTGAAAGACAATATAATTTTCACGGAGCCGATTACTTAACCTGGCTTCCGCCGCCACAAAATGAAAGCCAAATCGCGAATGCAGACTGACATAATCATGGCTGATTAAAAAATAATTTTTTTCCGAAAAATAATTGGTTTGGGCAGAAGGTTCTAAATTAGGATTGGCCGTGGCCTCAAATAAGACCGACAAAAAACCCTTGCCATCTATGGGTGGCGGACCTTCCCACACCTTAGCATTCATGCCCCGCCAGAGGGCTAACATGGGGGTAGATTGGATCTGCTTAATATCAATTAAAGGTCCCTTGGGCACTTGGGCAAACCCATCGCTTAAGTCAACGACCCAAAATTGCTTAGGCACCTCATCTTGCAACTGCTTCACGCGTTGCGCAGCATATTTCTTGGCAGCCCCCAACGAAAACATCGCCGAAACGGCCTGTTCATGGCAAAAACGTGCAATATCATGGAATGTTTTACAGTTGCGGGCCTTGAAATCCACACTATCCACATCCATGGTAAAGGGCAAAATATGTTCAGCAGCATGTTGCAACAAATGCCACACAGGACTCCCAACCATAAAATCATGGGGTTTGGCGACCCCCTCTAAAAACTCAGGACAGTCCCCAAAATAAATCTCTTTTTTATCAGCGAGCAAGGTAATCTTTTGACCTGCAGGCAATTTTTCAAGACAGCCTGGCACACCAAATAAGGCTGGCTTGCCAAATTCACGCGCAAGCGAGCCCAGCCGTGACCCCAAGACACCTTTTTCGGTAATAATGCCACTGACCCTGTCAATGACTGCAACCCACAAATAATTGGCATCAGGAACAACTAAAATGCCACCTTTAGGAAAATGGCGCACATCTTCCCACGTGCGTGCTTGCACCACTACCCCAGACACACGCCCAAGACTTGCCGCGAGTCCTCCCTGCAAGAGGGGGGCTGCTTTAGCCTTGACCTCAGGATACTTCTGCACTTCCTGGCTCATTAAGGGCCTAGCTAAGACCACCATGGGCCGATCTGTCCACACAAAGGTTAAGGACACCGGCCACTTGCGATTCGCTTCTATTTGCAAGGCCAATTCAGTCACAGCTTGGGCGCGTTCAGCTGTCAACTCAGGCTTGGCATTAGCTGGGATATTATGGGCTACAGCATGGTCACCAGCCCGTTCAAGTAAACAGACGTCAATGGGGAGCCTTGCATACTCCATCTCTTGGGGTACACCATGACACGCATATACTGTTACCAAGTCACTACGTAATTTCAAAGGACTGCCTGTATGGGCGAGCCCACTAAAGACAATGTTTTTGACAGCAAGGCATGTTACACAGAATCCCGTATCCTGGTCTGTTAACCCACGCGCCCGCCGATAAATCAAAGATTGCATGCTTTGTTTGCGGGCAAAAGTAGCGATTAAGGCTTGTAAAATTTCCTCATCAGGTGCATCTAAATCTACAGCAGGCCCCCAAATTACCAAACCTGGATCCTTAGACGGGTCATCAACGTAGGTATAAGCTTCCTGGATTGGCCAAATACGACCCCGTAATAGCAATTTATACCCTTCACCTTGCAAGCGTTGCCGTAAACTGTTGAGTTCCGCAACTACCTGCGCTTCAACCTCTGGTGGCATGGGCATTGCTGACACGAGTTCTGTCAATTCGCGGGATAATTTCTTTAAATGGAGTGGGCCGTAACCACCACAGGCTTGTGTCCGTCTAGCTAACTCACTCTCCAGATCACCTTGGCCATAAAAGTGATGTTGCGCCACACTCGTCACCACAAAACCCTGGGGTACAGCTTGGGGAAACTGCAAACGTAATTTTTCTAGGCGCACAGTAGCAGGATCTAGCACCATATCCCCAACATCGGCCTTTAATAACTCCTCACCCAATGGCAAGGTCATAGGCCCCAAAGGACACTTGATTTCGGGATAAACCTCGGCAGCAACAATTTTTTGCAGCTCTGAAAATTTAGCCAGCAAAGTATCACAGGGCTTAGGATCCAATCTTCTCAGATGCTGAATACATTGAAAGACTTGAATCGCCACTGTACTACAAAGTTCTTGCACCCGATAAAGGCCAAAAGGATGATCACAACAAAGCGTATACTCAACGGCTGTCATGGTCTCTTGAAAAATGTTTTTAGAGGTCAAAAACATTTTAAAGGCATGATGCCGTATAGCAAACACCCGTTGAGCGTCACTTTCATTTTCGGCAGACCCTTTAGGTTTCACTAACTTATTCCAGAGTTTGGAAAAGAGCATAACTACTCCAAGCAGCTTATCTCGGGCCTACACGTGGTGGACGAGGTTTGGCTGGGGCTTGCCCAGGCTCAGCTCTAGGGCCGGCATTTGTGTGGATATGCGCCAGCGCCCGCATTTTTTCCATACTTTCAGCCACGGCTTGTGGTTCACTCACATCCTGACATAAAAATGCATTGATCGCGGGCATATTGGCAATGGCCTCATCAATTTCCTGATTATTGCCTTTGGTGTATGCCCCAATATTAACCATATCCTCCACTTTGCGGTAGGTACTCATTTGCCGGGTAATTACGCGTCCTGCCTGCACATCAATTTTCTCACAAATCTCTGAACGCAACCGACTAATAGACCGCAAGACATCTATGGCGGGAAAATGGCCTTGGTCAGCTAAATCTCGGGTCAGCACAATATGCCCATCCAAAATCGACCGCACCGCATCGGCAATGGGCTCATTGAAATCATCCCCATCCACCAACACCGTATAGATGCCGGTGATTGTACCACTTTCAGAACGCCCAGCACGTTCTAAGAGTTTGGGGAGTTGGGAAAAGACCGAGGGGGTATAGCCTTTAGTCGTTGGTGGCTCACCCACAGCCAACCCTATTTCCCGCGAAGCCATGGCAAAACGCGTCACTGAATCCATCATCAATAACACATCCATACCCTTGTCGCGAAAATATTCAGCTACAGCTGTAGCTGCATAGGCAGCTCGCATGCGCACAAGGGGCGATTGATCAGATGTGGCAATGACTAAAACCGACCTGGCCATCCCTTCAGGACCCAAATCGCGTTCCATAAATTCAACGACTTCACGCCCACGTTCGCCGATAAGGGCAATAACATTGACATCAGCTCTGGTATAGCGAGCCATCATGCCCATTAAGGTTGATTTACCCACACCGGAACCGGCCATGATGCCAATACGTTGGCCCTTACCCAAAGTTAACAAACTATTAATACAACGCACCCCCACATCCAAGATGTCGGTTATACGCGGCCGCATCAAAGGACTAGGGGGATCTGTATATAAGGGCGCTAATTCAGGTTGCCAATGGGCACGCGCCTCTTGGGCCCAAGCTGGCATAAACGGTTGTTGGGCCGCACGTTGGGCCGCATAATTGGCTTGACTTTGCGTACTAATCGGCAAGGGGGAACTATAGAGCTCGGTACTTACTTTGGGACCGGCATCAAGGGGTGTACCAAAGGCGTCAAAGGCGCGGCCTAAAAGCTCAGGACTTACAGGAAAGACGGGTGGCAAACTCGTATTTCTGATGCGACTTCCAGGCCTAATGCCCCGCATATCGCCATAGGGCATAAACAACAAATTGCCATCACGAAACCCAACCACTTCCGCCGCAATACCATCGGCTTCATCATTGGGTAACATGTGGCATACTGCACCTAATGGTGCTCTCAGTCCCGTGCCTTCAGCTACTAAACCGACAACTTTATTAACCTTGCCATAAAGCTTCACGGGATTGCTGTTTTTTAAGAGTGTGCAGCAGGCATGGGGATCAAGTTGCATAACCTGCTCCTTAAGATCTGGCACCAGGCTCAGGTAAATCTGGCAAAAAACCACCATTAGCTAAGACTTGGCTTTCCTCATCTTGACCCACAGGAAACAACTCTTCTTCCAAGGCAGCTAAACTATTGGCCTGAGGCTCTTCAACATCTGTACCGACGGCAAAGACATCATCTGGCAATTCAAATTCGCCCTCAAGATTGGCGAGCTCAGCAACTTTTGAAGCTTTCTGTTCTTGAGAGACTGGCTGTTCTTTGGGTTTGGCCTCTACTTGGGCAGGAGCTTCTTCTGGTGCCGCTTCTTGTGCTGCTATCTTAGGAGCCTCTTGCACAAGATCTTTTTGACTTTCTTTAGAATTTTCTTTTTGCTTTTCTTTTTGATTTTCTTTGGGATTTTCTTTGGGCACCATGGCTACATCTTCTTGCAGCATGGGACTAGCTAACTCGACTTCAGGAGTAGGTGCTTTCTGTTGGGGGGTGGGCTCCGCCGTAAATTTGCTCGCAACAGCACAAGCCTGTTGCTGAATCTTTTGTTCTGCCACTTGATCTGTGTCTTTGGCAGGCAGGGCCAAATGTTCTAAAATCTCGGCGACCAAATCTCGATAATTCTTCCGTTGTAAATCAACACTGCCACTACCACTTTCAGCTACAAGGCCACCACGTTCAATGGTCTCATCACCATTGACGATCCACTGCTTCAGTTCAGGCGCCTTCTCGCGTGCCGCACGAAAAAGATCACTAATAATGGCTTCATCCTCGGGATTGACCCTAAGGGTCACAACCTCCCGTTCTTCCAGGAGATTTAAGGCCTGCATCACCAAGGAACGCAAGATGGTTTCATAATTATGGTCTATGACCCAACCTGTACCTGTAACAACTGCTTGCCGCATCAAATCCACGAGATCTTCGCGCCAGGTTGTAGTGATAGTGTGTAATTGCTTACCTATGGCCAATAAGACCTGGCCCATCTCATTGCCAAGATCGGCTCTAAATTCACGCAGTTCCTTACTTGCCTGTTCCATGCCTGCTTGGTAGCCAGCATCTTCAGCAGTATTCTTAATATGCTGCGCATCTTGGCTCACCTTTTTGGCCCGCTCAAGTTCGGCTTGGGCCTCTGCTTTGATCTTCTGGGCTTCGGCCTTAAGCACCTCGCAATCTTGCAGCAAACGTTCCCGCAAACTTTGCGCTTCGTTTTGAGCAGCAGTTAAAATCTCTTGGCGTTCAGTATAGGCTTGGCCTAAGATCTCCCGCGCCCTGTCACACGCCCTTTGTTTAACCCGCTCAAGATAAGCTTTTTCTTGATCTTTTTGTATGCGCTCCCGTAGCGCTGGTTCCTGCATGGCATCAAGTTGCTCCATGGTGGCTTCTTTATCCCCCATGAAGATTGTGCCCCATTTTTTTCGCAATGCATCTGAAGCCATGACAATCACCTACCGCCATCCACTAGAGCTCACAGCACGCTCCTTACAGATAACGTGCACCACACCGACCTACACAAAGACATCCCCTGCCCCACGACTAATCATCAACTTGTTTTCATTCTCCAGTTTACGCACAGTCTTAACAATATTTTGCTGCGCAGCTTCCACATCGGACAGTTTGGTGGGTCCCATAAATTCCAATTCTTCGCGAATCATGTTCCCCGCACGTTCACTCATATTGGACAAGAATTTGTCTTTTAATTCCTCGCTAGCACCCTTCAAAGCCAAGGTTAAATCTTCATTGGAAATGGATTTCAACAGCTCCCGGATACCCTTATCATCAATATTCTTGCAGTCTTCAAAAACAAACATCAAATTCCTGATATCTTCGGCCATCTGCGTTGAATCTTCTTCAATCTCGGTCAAAATCTCTTCACCTGTGGCCCGATCCACTGCGTTCAAGATTTCCGCTACCGACTGTACGCCACCAACCTTCTTACCTTCCTTACCACCCATAGCAATAAGTTGGCTTGTCAACACCTTATCAACTTCTAACAACATTTCTTCAGGCACACTTTCAAGTTTAGCCAACCGCGTTAAGACTTCAGCCCGCACACTAGCCGGCAAATTTGAAAGAAGACTGGCGGCCTGTTCAGGCAAGAGATGGCCCATGATCAAGGCTAAGGTCTGCGGATGCTCATTCCGTAAAATCTGGGAAAGCAATCTGGGGGATGCTTGGGATAGTTCTCTAAAGGGCTCTGCACCTGTCTCCAGACTCAAACTATCCATGACGAATTTGGCAGTCTCTGGATCCAAGTTCTTTACTAGCATCCGTCTAGCGGTCTCTTGACCACCCGAAATCATATCCACGCCTTCTGTCAAGGACTCATGAAAGTCACGCAGGACTTCCTCGACAGTTTCCCTGGGCACAGGTTCAAGTTCGACAATGGCTTTGGAAATATCAGCAATTTCAAAACGTTCCATGCGTTTAAAGACATCTGCCGTAAACTTGTCACCCATGGCAAGTAAAAGTACTGCCGTGCGTTGTCGGCCTGTGAGTTCCATCCACAAACTCCTTCTCAAACACCAACTTTACTTAAAAGCACACTGCCGCAAAACCAACCTCAAAACTCCACTGGGGCAGTTGTGCACCCTTAAACTTACTCACAGGAAAAAAAAGATCAAAAATTGAGGTTTTAGCGGATTTATGTATTGCAAAAAAATTGCTGCTTCACATTTTGAAAAATATGCGCAGCGCTTTTTTTACCCTCAGTATCTTGCATTACTCAATAAATTAATTGGCTGCATGCTCTGTAAAATCTATACAGAGCACACATATTAAACTTAGGCTTCTGTTAACCAACGACGCAATAAGCGTACAGTTTGATCCATGTTGCTTTCTGTAATCCTAAGTAAGTTAACTTTTAATTGTTCAACCCGCCGATTGGTCTCAAGGCGAGATCTATGTTGTGTCCGTAACTCCTCGAGTTCGGCCCCTGACAGCCGCCCATTAGCGACATTTCCATTATTTTTAAGCTTTAACTGTTTCATCTTTCTTCATCCAACCACGTAACAGCAAGACAACTTGCTCCATATGATTATCAGAGAGCGAAAAAATATGCGCTTTTAAGGCTTCAACATCCTTCAAATACAATTCATTCTGCAATTCTTCATCTTCTTCACTACTAGTAGTTGCACCTTCTTCTTTCTTAGTGTGAGCCTCTTCGAGTGCTTCATAGAGGGCTACTTGCTCTTCTGCAGCCGGCAAACCTTCCAAGCCTTCGACCATCTCACCAGCTTCGACCTTAGGACGAATCAACGCTAAGATTACAGGACGCACCACCAACATCAAAAAGAGAAAGGCCAATAAGGCATTTAAGAAGGGCTTACCTAGACGCTCGGCATAATCAGCGATCATATCAGCAGCATTGGGTTCCTCAGGATGTTCGGTGTCATTAAAGGGCGCAGAACTAACCTCGAGGGAATCACCGCGGCTTTCATCTAACCCCACAGCATTGGCCACTAATTGCCTGACTTGCTTAATTTCCTCTTCTTTGCGGGGGACAAACTGCCATGTGCCGTCAATTTTATTATAAGTGCCATCAATAATAACTGCAACAGTTAAACGGCGCAAATCACCAACATTAGAGACAATATGTTGTTCTTCTTTGTTAATTTCATAGTTGGTGGTTCTGGTTTCGCGCGAACCACTTTGGTCAGACACAGAGCCTGTGATGCCATCACCGCGAAAATTCGCGTCAGGAGCGCCAGCTTCAAGATTAGCCCGGCCTTCTTGGGTTTCCTCACTGCGCTGTTCACTACGCACAACCGTCTTTTCAGGGTCAAAAATCTCCCGGCGGATGGTTTTTTGACTATAATCCATTTCCACGTTGACTTTGGCAATGACATGACCTGCCCCAAACAAGGGCTGCAATAATTCTTCAATGCGCCGTTCAATTTGGCGTTGCATCTGTTGACGATGTTCCAATTGCGAAGCAGTCGTGCCACCGAGATCATCTTCTTCAGGCTTATATAACACCTTGCCAGTATTATCACTAATGGAAACGTGTTGTTTATCAAGACCTTCCACGGCCATAATGATCATATTCAAAATGGCTTGGATTTCTTTTTGGTCAGGACGCTCTCCAGGATGGGTCAATTTCAACACAACCGAAGCTGACGGCGCTTGGCGATCTTCCACAAAGAGACTGCGCTGCGGGATCACCAAATGCACGCGACAACTTTCAACCCCAGGAAATTCTTGGATGGTTCTGGCTAATTCACCCTGGAGGGCCCGCGTGTAGTTCACCTTCTGCACAAATTCGGTCTGACCAACCTTGACCTTATCAAAAATCTCAAAACCAATGCCTTGACCGACCAAACCGCCCTCGCCTGCGATTTTGATGCGCTGATCATAAACCACATTTTTGGGCACTAAAATGGTCGCCCCATTGTCCGTTAATTGATAGGGCACTTTATCTGTTTGTAAAGCTTTGACTATTTTACTTGCATCTTCAGGGCCTAAATTGGTGTACAAGATCTTATATTCTGGCTTTGCCATCCACACCATCAGACCAATAAAGGTAGCCAAAAAGGCGGTCAGAGCGGCGGCAAAAATCACGCGCTGCACTTTACTGAGTCGGCCCCAAAAATTGGTGACTTTTTCGAGTACTTTTTTCAAGATTTGTGGCATATCCAATCCTCAAGAACTTGCTTTGCACTAAAATAGCCAAGGTAGGCCCAAAATGCAAACCCACACTAACAATTGCAAATTAACTTTAAGTATCGCTAGTTGTTAAGCATGCCGCAGACCCAGCATGCTTGATAATTATGAGCTATAAACTACACAATAACTACACTTTGGCATCACTTAATCTGACTCTTGCCTCTGGCAACATTTTTTTACATCTTTTTATCATTTTCGACATAGAATCTTTAGACAAATTAATTTATGCAAACAATTTATAAACATTTTCTTATATATGTATAACACTATTCATTAACTTTATACATAAGCTTGAATATCTTAATACTTTATCTATACTAGATAGGCCTCGTTTGCAGAAGCAAACGAGGCCTATTGCTCTAAAAAATATCCTGCTTCTTTATAATCAAAAGGTCTATGCTGCTTTGGTGCAATTACATGCAAGAGCTCTGATAACTTTATAATTGCAAAAATTGTGCCAAATTCTGGGGCTTACAGGCTGTGCTGCGCCCAAATTTGTGACACACGCTTGCCAAAATCTTGACATGAACCTATCCATGAGAGCCGTAACAAAAAATTGCGCAGCTTTTGCCGAAACATTAAAAACACATTCTAAACATACTACTCTTGCACATTATCTTTGTGCTCTACCATTTCCTTCTCTAAACGTGTGTCATGCGTTTAAATTAAGCATAATTTTTGACTCAAACTTTAATAAAAGTAGATTGGTCTTGTTTTGACTTGTTCAATTGATAAAAATCATTTCTCAAAATTAAATTAGCATAATCTTTAAGACAAGAAACTGCACAAAAAATATTCATTCATAAATTGCACCAGTTCTTGGTTCACCTGTCCAATCATATAAATCTTGAAAAATATATTTATGATTTTTTAAATTATTCAAATCAAAATTATCTTTAATATTTTTTGTTGCAATGCATGAAGTCTCAGAGAAGTCAAAATTTTTTCTATGTTAGATAATGTTAGATAATGTTAGATAATGTTAATTGATTTCGTATATTAAATTATTTTTTTAAAATATTTGAATTAGGATAACAATATTTATAGTCCATAATGTTTAATAATTTCATTTCTTAAATCTTCTGATGTCATTTCTCTATTACTTACTTTGATAAGCTTTTCAATAAAATCTTTACTCAAATACATATTTTCTATAGCCAATGTAGCCGCAACATTCATGACTGCTTGATTTTTTTCTGTATTTTCTACTAACATGTTTTTAATTCTTTAATTTTGTGACAATTTAAAAAAATGCTATTTTTTGAGATTACATGACATTTGAGCTTACAAGCTCACAAGTTTGCATTATGCATTTCAAGGGGAGCAAAGTGACTGTTAAAAACGCTACATAGAAGCAAATAACTGTTGCCAAGACCTCTTAAGCTGACCAATTACTGCCATAATTGCTAAAAATATTAAAAAATAAAAATATTCTTTGGTACTAGTAAACGTACTAGACACTTAGAGATGAAAACGGCATATATTGTACAATAATTAACTACACAAAAAATAAATAGATTATAGTAAGCTACTTATGATCTTTTGATGATCTATTTCATACATGATTATATTGAGAATATATGTTTGATAAAGACGAGATAAAACTTTTTTACAATAACTGCGTTGAATCATTTTTATGAAACTTAATATGTACATAAAACAGTATAAGCCCTATTTCTTAACTTAAGAAACAGGGCTTATCTCTTTATTTACCAATTTCTAAGGCCTTTGTATACATGCCTTTAATGGCTTCAACAGTCGTAATATTGGCTTCATAATTACGTTGGGCCGTCATTAAATTAGCCATTTCTTCGACTACGTTAATGTCAGGATAAAAAACATAGCCCTCACTATTGGCATCAGGATGATGGGGCTCAAACACGCTACGTAAGCCGCGTTTATCTTGTTGAATGCCCAAAATGCGCACCCCTTGTACTTCACGATCTAGCGCCGAGCGCATATGGACAGAAAAAGGATCATCTACAGGGGTAGCTGTTTGCACGACAGTCCTACGGCGATAAGGCCCACCGTGAGGGGTACGGGTTGTTTTGGCATTAGCCAAGTTCATGGCAATAGTATTAATACGTGTTCTGTCGGCACTTAATCCTGAAGCACTAATATCTAAAGCTGTCATAAAGTCCATAATACTTCCCCTTACGCTGACTTACCATCCGTAATTACCGTATTGATACCTTCAAAGGACTTAGTCATCACTTGCGTTAAAGCTGTATAGTGCAAATTACACTTGGCTAACTTAGTCATTTCCTTTTCTAAATTAACACGGTCTTCACCATGAATCTGTCTAGGCTTAAATTGCTTTTCCCATTCAGGTCCAAAGGTCTCAGGATTAAAGTATGTTGGCATATGCGCTTGATTGGTTAAAGTCATGCGCCCACGCGCATCTAAGCCCATAGCTGCTTGCAACTCTTTCTCAAACTCTAATTCACGTGGTTTATAATTGGGCGTTTCAATGTTTGCGAGGTTGCCTGTAATGACATTTTGTCTTTGCAACTGCATATCTAAAACGCGACCCACAAGTCCTATTTGACTATTAAATAAACTTTTCATATATCATCGCGACATGTAAGAGAATCTCATACATGTCGGCTCCTTTCTTGATTAGATTAAGTGGTGGGCAGAAGCTCTGCTCTGCAGTCATAGAAAAGCATCGCACAGAACACTGAAACTAATTAATAATAATGCTCTCAACTATATATAAAAATGATAAACTTATATACTATTGACTGCTAAATTCATGAAAGATACACGCCAATTTCTTGTTATTATGCATCTTAGAGACTTAGCAGTAACTGTATATGTCAATCAAAAATATCTGCAATTTGTGTCCTGTTAGAGTTGCATTTTGAGCTTGAAACTCAAAATACAATCTTAAATGTGGTACATGCCTTTAATATGCAAACAGCGTGCCACATGTCCAAGACCCACCTTGCTGCACATAGCTTGTGTCAAGTCAGTTTTCTAACAAAGTGAAGCTAAAATTCTGACAGTTATACGACGTCGAGCTCACTTTGCCAGCTCTAAAAAAACAGCAATAAAAAAAGCTTTCCTGAACCAATCGGCTCCAAAGGAAAGCTTCAAACAGCTAAGACGAGTAATGTCATTTAATAGATGGAGTTTTTTCTTTTAACAGCATGGATTGTGCACTTGCACCTAAAGAAAGCAAGTGTAAATAAATTTGGGCACAGGCCTGCGCATCTGAAGCTGCATTGTGATGATTTAAGGAAATATGAAAATATTCACAGACCTTATCAAGACTATGGGAACGCATGGATAACACTTTGCGTGCACCTTTTAAGGTACAAAGAAAGGGTAATTTCGATGCGTCTAAATGCGCATAGTCAAGACAAGCATTTAAGACACGCCTATCAAAAGAGGCATTGTGCGCAATAAAAAACTGCACATCTTGTAAATAATCAGATATTTGGGGCCAAACTTCAGCAAACAGGGGGGCTGTCTTTAAATCATTCCACGATAAATGATGAATATGAAAAAAATGCACAACTGAAGATGGTGGGCGTAACAATGTATAATAGGAGTCCCCAATTTTTTCACCTTCAATCCGCGTGAGACCTAGGGAACAAGCACAACTAGGATCTGTACTTGAGGTTTCAAAATCAATGGCACAACCAACCTGGAAAGCGAGCGATTTATTTGGCGGCATTAGCTAAAGCTTCCTGCAAGCGCTGCGCCACGTAGGCCTGCTGCTCTGGGTCATCTGACTCAATATTAAAACAAACAGCATCTTCCCCCATCAAACCCTTAGGCACAAAATCTCCTAATTCTTGAGGATCCTGCACCATGTCCCAATAAAAACAGACCGACAGCCATCTGTTTTCTGGTTCATCATCCACTACATCCAGCAAGACGAAGAGCTCACGTGTCGTCTGCTTCACATGGGTGGCCCGTAGCGAATAACTAATTCCAGGTCGGCTCTTGAAGCTAAAATGCACACCATCTTGGGTTAACAGCTCACGATAGTGCTGCAAAGTCTGTTTAGCTCCATTGGGATCGGCGACCCAACTTGCTAAAAAGGTTTCAAATTCTGAAAGGGCCTTATCCATGTTTTTACTCCTGGCTTAATCTAGGCAAAAGATCCTATACTGAAACCGCTCTTTTTAATTTGACCACTGCCAAGGAGGTGTCTCTAGATCTAAGCCCCACACACCCTTTCTAGCTTCCACCGCGTTATGTTCCACCAAATACCAACGGCGACAGTAAGAGCTTTTACAGCTCCTTCGATCTACCCAGGCTAAGCCCTCATCCACTAAGGCATAATTTAAAGAATGCCCATTGACTTGGAGCAAAACCTCTTCCATACCATCTTCAACACTATTGGTTACAGAAGAGATTTCAATTTTAGCGCCCTTGGGTAAGTAGTTCTCAAGAAATTCGCGGGCTTCTTTCCCATATGGCTCTTTCCACAAAGGCGTGCGCACGCCATATAAACGCACACGTGTATCTGCTTGCGCCGAGTTGGGCCAATTGGTAATGGCAATTGTTCCACCGTCTTCCACCTTAAACACAAAAGCTATACGCGCTTGCACTAGGCTGGGTTCCAACACCATCCACATGAGCAACAAAACACCTAGCCACAATGCTCGCAGCTTGTTTTCGCGCATCCTACCCATAACCCAAATCACCTCAAAAGCATAAAAATTTTTAACCTATTAACAATAAAAAAACTGCAGTTCATTTTAAGTCATAGATCTTGGCAAATTCTTCTGTACAGCAAATCTATAAGAACAACCGAGATCATTGCTAACTATCTAGAAATTCAGCTCAATGTACTTATAATATCTTACTCCATATTTGAAGAATTGAAAATTATCTATCACTAATCTTCTTTAAGCATACTGCCTAAAAATAATAATCATCTTTATTGACTGAGCATCTCTTTTACCACTGAGCATGATCACTCGTGAGTCACACTTTATATGCCAGATGAGAACTCAATTATGATCGATCTAAATCGAGAAGAGACTCTGCTTTTAAGCATAAAGATCTAGGATTTTACACAATAAAAGAGGCACAGTGTTCACCTTGCCTTGCAATTTATACTAAAAATATTATAATTTCTGCGTTATAAGATCATGACATCTCAGATCATTTGAGAAAAATTACTCTGCTGACGCTCACGTATTTAGGTGCCAATTTTACAGCGTTGCACACTACACACTATATTGTGTTAAGTATTCTAACGTAAAAAAGAATTTTTATGCTAAATGCATAAGGAATCATATAATGATTACAATCTTACCTTTTGACTTGTGTGCTTCAAGCTAAGCTTAGCTTAACGACAAACAAACAAAGAGTAAATCAAAATTTTTACTTTTATATATTTTAATATTTTTCTATAGATAATCTCAAGATATAACACAGTGTAAACAAGGCACAAGCTTTTGCTAGTATATCGTACGCCTCAAAATCCTGCAACATGCAAAATCAAGAACAAATTTAGAGACTGAAGGCTCATACCTTACTTACGACTTATAGGTATTTCTGTGACAGCGCTTTCTAGCCTGAGGTTTGTCTATGCAAAAAGCTTACCACCTGTCAAGAGTGCTCTGTCAAGTCAAACGCCCTTTTTAAAATGAGACATTGCAGGCTAGCGCCTTAAAAGGTGGCAAAAAATCAAGACATAATTCACCTAGGTTTGCATGTTGCAAAACTCTGCACTAAAATTAGAAATCTGTGCACATCCTTAAACACATACCAAATATCTCTTAAGATCAATATCTTATTTTTATGACTTTTGTGTAATAAAAAAGGTTTTAGTTAATTCAATATATGTAAAATCAAAAGATTAGAAAGATATACAATTGCCCTCGAATATATAATAATGTAGAATGTAATGTAACTTATTATTAAACTTATTATATAATAATGCTAATTAAAATTTGATGATATACATAAACTGTTTCGTGAATATTATATAATCGTCTTAATAGTGAGCGTTGTAAATCATATTGTTAATTACTATTAAATATCAAGAAGAATTGATATGACATAACTTTCAAGGTTATGAGTAAATATAAATCAGAAAATATAGTATTTTTTTGTTCATAAATATATATTAAAAATTTTATAAAAGTTCACGAATTTGATTACAAAATTAATAACATATTTTCATATGCGAAAGCAATTTCGTTGAAGATAATTACTATGTTTATCTGGTTTAACTACAATGGTTCCTTTGTGAATAAATCAATTCTGATCTTTGTCGGCAATATTACCTGTCGACAAGTTGGTTCCTTAGGGACAGATCGCCAACTCTTGAGCTTGGTTCGCCCTATTCTATGCAATCAAACTCTAGACCATAATATTCGCTTATACTTTTAATGAATGTACAATATTGTATGTAGTAGACTTTTAAGATCCATTAAAATAATATTGCATAAAAAAAACCGCAATTACGTTACTTACTTTAACGTCGTTGCGGCTTTATTGTTTTTATAATGATAATATATCACAATAAATATTATACAATATTAAATAAAGGCACATAATTAACGTGCGCAATTACTTAAAACTCATTTTGCTAGATAAATGTTGTCTACAGCATTTTAAACGACATATATTCAAATATATCATAACCGAATACTCTAATTAATAAACACCTAAATGCGCATAATCATCGTACAAACTATAGGCAGTAACTATTATGTGACATCTTGTAAAGGCCAAAGCATGCCCCAGATCATGCTTAATCTAAGCACTCGCGTAGCGAAGACACTCCACATGAATGGATCATGCGCAGTGGAATTTTTTTAGAACGTGCCAATTGCACAGCTTTCCGTTTAGCTTCATGCGATATTTTATTGGTAAAGACGATCAAGGTATCTGGGTTGCCAATTTTATCGACAAAATTGCGTTCATTGCGGCTGATACACTTCAGATCGTGACCATACTCAAGGGCGGCAGCGATATACTCTCTCTTTAGCCGATCCATCCCACCAATCAACGTGACACTCATCGGAGACTCCAAGAATATGTAAAATGTTCAAGTTTTGTGAGGTCATGTTAATTGAAAACAAATTTCAAAGTCAAGTTCTACTTTGCAGCAGCCGCCCCCGCAAAAAAATGTCGCGCTGTACCCATATATGTTTTTATGCGACGTCGGTAGCGCGAGACCCAAGGGTTCCTTTGAAGCAAGCACTAGAAGGGAATCGCTGCCGAAAAGGCCATATCTAGGCAGCCTCAGTGAATTAAGTGCGCAAAATGACATCTACGTGTAGATAAAGGGAGTGTTAAGATTCTTAAGCGAAGGGTCTAATCGCAAGCAGTCGAGAGATGTACAAGCATGTGAGTCAATTGATATACCAAGCAATGTGTAAATAAATAGGAAGCAAATCTGTAGCTCAACATTACGACGGTATAAATATGGCTCAATGTAGCATAGGGTTATGGTATATTGTTATTTAAGATGAAAACATGATAAGAGATATCGTTATTAGAAAAGTGATATAGCCCTATACAATCTTAAACTATCAAAAATCTGTCAATATATGTATTTGTATATGTTGGTACATATATAACGTAATGTTTCTTGATGATATTAAGCCTGTTAGGTGCTTGCTGCGTTGACCTAATTGGCTACAAAATCTAGATTTTTACAGTTATTTTTCGACTGAGTGACACATCTTTGGCCATTCAAATTCTAATAAATATTTAAAGAAAAAAAATTATATCGTTTAATATATTATTGACTTTTAATCACATCATAATTAATCATTTAATTAAATCTTTACAATTTTTTTTGAATTATTCTAAGTCTAAATTATTATAGATTTAGGTAATAGATATTTTTCTACTAATTTTTACAGGTAAATATCATATGGCTATATTTTATCCAAGTCTAGATATAATATATCAATTAGTAGTAAAACCAACAGATGGTGAGAGCCATTTACTATATTGGCTTAATGAAAAATTAGATA
>JAFTDU010000095.1 GCA_017454005.1 Desulfovibrionaceae bacterium
ACAGTAGTATCTTATTTCATGACCAAAAAAGTAGTGATCAGTTCTTACAAAAACGTAAGTGATCATGATAGTATGCTATGGTCACATGAGCAGAAAATTTCGTGAATTATTGTAAAAGAAACTTCTTGTATCTAATTTTACACTTTATAAAGTTGCTGCTAAATCAATAGATTAATTCAGATCAAGTCAGATCAATTAACAACAAAAATTGTTTTCTGCAATCTTAAATAGCAGCACAAATTGCAAACTTTTACTTTATAAAATCAAGTAACTAAGCATCTATTATAATTCTTTGCAATGGTACTTTCAAAAAATCTTGCGTGTGCATAAAATACTTATACTCATAATCACAAAGAGTAAGATATAAAGCAACTTGGCTACTTAAATTTAGCGACATAATTATTTATCATGATACGTCTTAACGATATTAGAAAAAAGTATCAAATAATAATTAAAAGTATTACGAACAAAAAATAAAGATTTATATTGCAAATGGGTTGGATCGATAGAATAGATGATCCTGAACAACATTCAAGAACACTTTTGCACTCAACTCAAATTTAGTTCTGCGTTTCATTTTTTGATAATTTAACATGTAAGCTATTTTTAAAGATCTTGTGCTAAAAAAGATTAGATATATACATAATGCTTACCCATGCACAAATTTTGACACAACATCATTAATAACAAAATAAATTATGTTCTTAAAGTCTCACAAGCATTAAAGAACGATATACACAAAAGAATGTTATTTTAAAAAATGTGCCGAAATATTTAGCATGTCTTGCTAAATATTTCGGCGCATAAGCTTTGTATTAAGCTATGCTAGACTCAGTATTACGTTTCGTAAAAATTCTTGAACGACAAAGTGTCCGAGAAAAGCTCTTCTTGATACTGTGATCTTCGAAATGTAATAACAGCATCATAATTTTTTGATACACGAAGCTACATCATCGTAAATTACGCAAGAAAGACTTCTGCTACAAATATCTTAGTCTTCAGGCAACATACCTTTAATATTCCCCTGCCCAGTAGACTCAAGCACAGCCCGCCATAAATCAGAGTTAATATTTAATTTGCGCCGTGAACGGGTCACAAGTTCAAAGGGCAGATGCACATATTGGCCTTGCACTTTAGCAACAACCATTCCTGTGCGTCCTGCCATGGCTGCATGTACTGCATATTGGCCTAAGAAGCCACAATAGACTTTATCACTAGAATTTGCTGGCACTGAACGAATGATGTAGCTCGGATCGATATATTTGATGGTATGGCGGAAATTGCGTTCTTTTAGGTAAATCGAAATTTGTTGCCGCAAATATTGGGCAATATCACCTAGGACAACATTACCTGAGGCATCGGTCTTAGAGTTTTGTTCCAATAAGTGTTGGCCAGCACCTTCTGCTGTCACAACCACCGCATGGCCTCTGTGCCGTAATCTAGATTCCAGGGCCTCCAAAAAGCCTCCTGGGCCCTCCATCACAAAATGGGCCTCTGGCACGAGGACAAAGTTGACCTCTTTCATGGCAAGGGTTGCTTGGGCAGCAATAAACCCACTCTCTCGGCCCATTAACTTCACAAGCCCAATGCCATTGGGTACACCACAAGCCTCTGTGTGCGCACATTCAATGGCTTCTGTGGCCTTAAACACAGCGGTTTCAAAGCCAAAGGATTGGGGAATAAAGTTAATATCATTATCAATGGTCTTGGGGATACCAATGACAGCAATCTTGCGGCCCCGTTCGAGGACAGATTTATTAATCTTCTGGGCGGCCTTCATGGTGCCGTCCCCACCAATGACAAACAGCACATTGACATTGCAGCGTTCTAGGGTATCGACAATGTCTTCACTATCTTGGGGTCCTCTTGAAGAACCTAAAATAGTGCCCCCAAATAGATGGATATCCGAAACAGTTTCAGGTGTTAATTCGACAAATTTATGGCTAAAAGTATGGATAAAGCCTTCCAAACCATAAGGGATCCCAATCACAGAGGGTACATGATAGGCGTGATAGGCCTCCATCACAATGGCTCGAATCACATCATTGATGCCTGGGCATAACCCGCCGCAGGTCACAATGGCGCATTTAGCCTGGGTAGGATTAAAGTACAATTTCTTTCTGGGACCTGCAGCCTCCAGGGATAAAATTTGCGGCTCAATGTCAGAGCTACAATCTTTATCCACAAAGACCTGCACCTGTTCAAGATCATCTAAGGCTCTATAAGGTAGTTGTGAGTCAATTTTACATTGGCCCAGGGTTTTAATTTGCGTATCAATTTCAGACATAAAGTTTCCAAAAAAGAAGGCACAAACGCTCATATGCCTTCCTGTATTAAAATAGTTAGCAGATATTTATCTGCAAGGTATTGGTAAATCTTAACGTTTGTTTCTTTAAATCAAGAACAAGAGAATAGTTTAAGCTCGAGTTTTTTTATGTGCCAAATTAAAGACATAAGAAAAAACGGTAAAAACCAATTACAGTGTTTTTACCGTTTTTTCTTATATGTATAATCATTGTGCGCCATAAAAAAGAAGCAAGGTTCTTTGTGTCCTAAGGCATATAGCAACAACTTTGCTCTCTAACTAAATTGAGCCTAAGCCAGGAAATTTACGCTTGGGTATTTTTGTGCAAATGTTGACGCAAGGTTTTATTTAAAGCGTCAAGGTCAATGGGCTTTGTCAAATGGGCATTCATGCCGCAAGCAAGACATTCTTTGGCATCTTCAGCAAAGGCATCGGCTGTCATGGCAATGATGGGCAAAGCTGGCGCATCAGGTCTATTTAGAGCGCGAATGGCTTTGGTGGCTTCATAGCCATTCATATTGGGCATCCGCAAATCCATTAAGACACAATTGTAATAGCCGGGCTCTGATTTACTAAAGAGATCCAAGGCAATCTGGCCATCTTCGGCGCGTTCCACAACTGCCCCTTGTTCGCTCAAAATGACTGTAGCGATTTCGGCATTTAAGTCATTATCCTCAGCAAGTAAAATGCGAATTCCCTCTAAGGCATTCTGTTGTTCCTCAGGGAAGGTATTCCCACTTACACTTTGCGAATAATATTTCGACAACTCATGGTAGAAGGTCGATTTAAAGAGGGGTTTGGGAATAAAGCCTGAGACCCCTGCGGCATGGGCTTCATCTTCAATGGCCGACCATTCTTGAGAAGAGATCAATACAAAATGGACACCGTCGCCAACTATATCGTGCATGGCTTTTATGGCAGTTAAGCCATCCATGTCATCCATTTTATAATCAACCAAGACTGCAAAGTAATCGCTTCCGGCAGCATGGGCTTTTTGCACAGCCTCAATTCCAGCTTCACCTGTGCTGCAACTCTCAACATCAGCTCCTAATTCCTGCAAAAAGACGGTCGAGGCTTCGCGCAGATTGGCATTGTCATCCACAACCAAAATTTTGAAGGCTTCAGGAAACTGCATATTCTCTTTGGAGGTTGTGACCCGCTCAAAATCTACGCAGACTGTAAAGGTTGTCCCTTGATTCTTGGCACTTTCAACCCTGATCTCGCCATCCATGGCCGTCACAATATGTTTGACAATGGAGAGACCTAGGCCTGTGCCCTGGGTTTTATGGACGCGCAAGCTATCTTCACGCTCAAATGCCTGGAACAATTTTTTCTTAAATTCATCGGTCATGCCGATGCCGGTATCACGCACGAGAAAATAGTTCCTGACAAATTGATTGCCTTTGGGTGACTCCTCTTGGCGTAAACCGATTGTAATCGTACCACCTTTAGGTGTAAATTTAATAGCATTACTTAAAAAGTTCAAGAGAACCTGATTTAAGCGAATACTATCGCAGTAGACATTTTCAGAAATGATATTGCTGACATTAATCTCAAAGTGAATGCTTTTTTCATTAACCTGGGAACGCACAATGTCACACATGGTTTCCATGGTTTCTTTGAGAGAGATGGCTTCAATGGTTAAAGTCATCTTGCCACTTTCAATCTTACTCATGTCGAGAATATCATTAATTAAACCCAACAATTGTTTGCCAGACAGTGAAATTTTCTTCAAACAATCTGCCACACGCGGCATATTATCAAGATGTTCTCTAGCAATAGCAGTCATGCCAAGAATTGCATTCATGGGCGTACGAATATCATGACTCATATTTGAGAGAAAATCACTTTTGGCTTTATTGGCAGCTATGGCTTGTTGTCTGGAACGTTCAGCATTGGCATAGGCGAGTTCAGCCTCTTTTTGCGAGGCCAGTGCCCGTTCGGTTTCGGAATTGGCCCGAATATAGGCCTTCTCAGCTTCGGCAGTGACCAATTCCAATTCATTGATGTGGCGTGTGGTGATCCTGATATAGATGAACAACACCGAAAAAATAGCCACAGCCATGATACTGACAGCCACAAGGGTACTAATATTTCTTGAATGCGCCATGCCTGATATCATGGCATCTAAAGCACTATATGGAATTACTGCTATGAGATACCAATTACTCTCAGGCAAGGGCACAGCATGCATGGTACGGCGCTGTGTAGTGTGCTCATAAGGATCGACATAGTCGATATGACAGGTATAGCTCGCCCCTTCTTGCATGGCTTGATTTAACTCAGCCACGACAGCAGTTGTAGTTTTATGCATGGGGCGTGAACAATTGAGTAACCTTTCAAAATAGGTGTTTTCCGAGACATCACGATCTTTGATCACATAGGTCGAATCTTTACGAATAATGTGAAAAAACGTGAAGGTTTTTTCTGACGTAAGATTCATAACCTGATCAAAATGTCTGATAGGTCGGATACAGAGTATGCCAATACTATGCTCGCCATTATGCATGGGCATAAAATAAGGCACAGCAAAGACAATGTTTAGGCCTGTGCTATTTTTTGCTGCTGTCACCACACGTTCTACATGCGCTAACTTATTGATGACAAAAGCCGCATCATCTAATTGCTCAATCCTAGAACCAAAAAGCGGTTCAATAACACCTGTAGCTGACAACAGTGAACAGCCCGCTAAATTTTGCGAAAGCGAATACTCCTGAATCTTCTTTTTGATGGAGTCGCGATCCATGTGGTCAATTCGATTAAAGGCCTTGACCAAAGCATAACATTGACGGAAAAAAATTTGTTTGATGACTTCAAAACGGTTGAGTTCCTCACCCATCATGCCTTCTAAATGCACAGAGGCAATGCGCCGCACATCCTTTTCGGTCTGAGATGACATGTATGAATTTAAACAGAAAAAGATCAGGCCCGTCAGCACAAAAAGAAAAATTAAGCCGCCAATGATGATTTTTTTCGACGCATGCATAAAGTAAGGCTCCGTTAACGAAAACTTACAAACACTGGAGCAAAGCGCTTCTAAATTTTCTGCGTTCTTGTATCTCAAGCACTTCTGAAGCTTGTGGATCGAATAACGCTTCTTTCGCCGAACTTAAACGTACATACAATTAAGATACAATTAAGATAAAAATACGATACAAAAAGTCTCCTGATTACTTAACTTGTCAAGAAGCTGAAATCACAAGTAGCTACTCGACTCTTGTTTAGATGCTGTGGCGTGCTTTGGTGCTCTAAAAACGGCAGAATTAAGATCCTCCAAAGCACACTCAGCTCTTAACAACACTTGTGATAATTTAAGGCGCGGTTATTTGCCTGCGTTAACAAAACCTTGAATGGCTTGGACGGTCGCCGTGAACTTTTGGGCAAGTTTAGTCAAATGTTCATTTAAATCGTCGTCATTCATGGTCCGACTTTTGCCAGGCCGAAATTCTTCAGCCACGACGCTGGCCATAGCGGATAAATTATCAAGGCCGAGGTTAGCCAAAACACCTTTCATGGCATGCGCAGCTTCAAAAAGTAAGGTCGGATCCATAGATTGCCGTGCTTGCTGCAATTTTTCAAAGGATTTGTCATCCAGCAAACGAATGATAAATTTTTCAATCAATCGATCCATTTGCAGGATACGTTTAGCACTCTCATAATTGCCGTCAATAGCCGTATAGAGTTCTTGTATTGTCATCATTACACCTTCTATACTATTTTGGAATTAAAAAAAAAGAGGCATCCTAATTTAACCACAGATTGTACTGTGTAGTTCCAAGACTAAACAATTTTGCATGCAAGCATTATGTTGTATGGATCAAGCTAGAACAGAGTTAAAGTGTTCTTTTGCTCTTAAACCACACAAAGAGAATTGCGTAAACTGATGTCAATTTTGCCCTTTACGTTAAAGGTAGAGTATTACAAATACAAGCGCAGGTACAAATTGAACATGTGGCGTATACGCATAAAGCTGTTAGTTTAAAAGAAGCGTCCCATGAAACTATCGTTGCGTGAAGTTTCATGCTCAAGTAAATAAGGTTCAAAATCTTCTTTGGGCATAGCAGCAGAGTAGTAGTGACCTTGAATATAATCACAACCTAAGACACGTAAAGCTGCTACTTGGTCATCTGTTTCAACGCCTTCAGCAATAGATTTAAGTTTCATGCTTTCGGCTAAAAGAATGGCGTAACGTACTAGACTGTAATTCTTGAGCTCAGAAGCCTTACGAATCACACTAATGTCTAATTTCATCACATCAAGACTCAAAGTAGTCAATGCAGCCAAAGAGGAATAACCAGAACCAAAGTCATCTAATTCAATGATAAAACCATTGTCATGCAGTTTCTGCAAAGTTCCAATAATGTTGTTCTCATTGCCGTGAGCCACTGATTCTGTAACTTCAATATGGAAAAGAGAATGATCAATTTTGTAATTATCAACAATACTGATAATTTCATCAGCCAAGTTGGCATTTTCAAAATTGACACGCGAAATATTGACGGAAATGGGCACAATGCTGAAGCCAATGTCTAAGCAATGGCGAATTTCAATGCAGACCTGCTCCCACACATAGTGATCGAGTTGGGTAATAAAACCATTGTCCTCGAAGATGGGGATAAATTTGCCAGGACTGATGAACCCAAGCTCTGGATGGATCCAGCGCACCAAAGCTTCAGCACCAATGATGCTATCATCTTTCAAATCATGTTTGGGCTGGTAGTAGACATGGAAATGGCCAGCATTGAGACTGGTTTCCATGTTTTCAATCAAGAGTTGTTTGAGCACCTGTTGCTGATGAATCTCTTCATCATAAATTGCTAAGTTGACCTTAAAATGACCTTTGATTTCTTCTAAGGCCATGATAGCACGGTCAAGCAAGGTTCTAATGGGCGCTGTGTGATCCACTTGCTTGACAAGGCCATATTTGACAGCAACTCCTGCCAATTGGTTGGGTTCAATGATGCTATTGACGAGTTTGTTCCAATCAAGATCTTGATGTTCTAACAAAACAGCAAACACATCACCTGCCATGCGGCCAGCGGCCACAATACCTGGGATCTGTTCTGTTAAGCGGCGGGCTAGATATTTCAAGAATTCATCTGAAGCTTGGGCCCCAAAGCGATCATTGACGCGGCGGAAATTCTCAATATCGCAGCAGAGGAGATCAAAGTGCCGATCGCGTTGCTGGTCTAGGGCATTGGTTGCCTCGTGATTAAAGAATTCTTTGCTGTAGAGACCTGTGAGACTATCCTTTTCAAGGCGATTAAGCATGGACGATGCATCACGCAAGCGAATGGTGCTGCGAATCCTATTCTTCATGACCTCGGTATTATAAGGCTTAGCCAAAAAGTCGGATGCACCAAGCTCAAGACAGCGAATTTCATCATCAACAGTATTGCTTGAGGTTAAGACGATGACAGGGATAGAATCGTAAAGAACCTCTTCCTTCTTGTGAGCTAAAAATTCAAAGCCATTGCAGTCAGGCATGAAGATGTCTAAGAGAATCAGGGAAATTTCTTGATAGTGTTCTTTTAAGACATCGAGGCCGTTAAAGCCGTTGTAAGCCTGCAAGACATTATACTCATCGGAAAGCAAATCGGTCAAAATTTCCCGATTCATATCATTGTCTTCGACAACCAACAGCGTTTGTTTTGCTGACACTGCTAAATCCGTTTGCGTTTCCATCGTGTTTGTCGCGCACACAGTCATAATCGAGTTTGCACTCTATGAAACTGCTTGCGCTCCTCCTTAAGCGTGATAAAAAGGTGAAACAATAACAAACAAACTTGTTGCTAATTTATCTGACAAGCGTAAAGCAAACAGTGGACACGCCAAAAGAGCCGTGAACCTGTCTGCATTTCATCTCACACCTCTTTTTGACACTGTAGGGCAACTGCAGCTTGGTCGACAGCTAAGCTGCGCTAATTTAAGACGCGAAAAGCTTAGGCGCAAGTCAAATCAAGCTCTCAAGCAAAAAAATACACTTAAAGCTCTATGTACTACAAGAGGCACATAAAGGCTTATTGCTTGGGCCCCACTTTTTGCCTTAAAAAAACTGTGGCGCACGGCACATTAAAGCAAGCCCAAACCAGCAAGGCCTGCCACGCCTATATTTTTTGGCTTGGCCGCCGTAAAGAAAAACAAAGAAACTTTTTAGAAAATTTTTGCGTGCAGCGCAAGAGAAACACAAGGCCTAAAAAATGCAAATTGCCTTTGCTCGCTAAGAGCTCTAGTTTTTTCAGGCGCTCTTCTGCTTAAAAAACTGCCAAAACAGTTTGCAAAAGCTGAACGTTTACGCTTACTTCAGCTCATTTAAGCTGCTTGTACAGAAAAGATGTACGCTGTTTTTATTTTTGATTGATCTCAAGTTACACAGCATGCAGCATTTTTTGCGCTGCATGAGATTTTTTTGGGATAGATGCAAGGTTCAAGTTCTAGACGTGACATTAAAGATAGTGTTTTGGCTTAGGGTTAAGGACGATATATATTATACAATATAGCGCTTATAATAAATGCAAGCAGCTTAGATTTTAAGTTTCACAAGCAGCTTGTTAGATTTACAAGTTCACTAATTATAGTTTATTTAGAGAGTTGTTAGAATGTAAGATACATAAATACATGTATGGTTTGCTTGAAATTTCAAATGTTACTGTTCATATCAGGTATGAGGTTACAAGTGTGGCTATTTTTGGGATAAAATTACATAAGTATGGGCAATCTTACTTTTTTTCTGGTGATAGTTCTTTGCAACTTAATGATCAAGTCATTGTGCATGAAGAAGAGCGTCTGACTTTAGGACGTATTGTACATGGGCCTTATACAGAAGTGTCCTATTTAAAAGAGGAAGATTTGCCACTTATTGTGCGCAAAGCTTCAGTGAATGACCTTGAAATGGTTGCCGAAAATGTCAATCTCGCCCAAGATGCCCGTGAATTTTGTGGTGCCTGCATTCGCATGCGTCAATTAGAGATGAAATTGGTAGATGTTGAAGTATTTTTCGATCGATCGAAGATGATTTTTTTCTTCATCGCGCCCACCCGCATTGATTTTCGCGAACTTGTCAAGGATCTAGTACGTCGGTATCATACGCGCATTGAGCTCAGACAAATTGGTGTGCGCCATGAAACCCAAATGATTGGTGCTTTGGGCAGCTGTGGAAAGGTGTGTTGTTGTCGCCAATATCTTAGACATTTTACCAATGTCTCCATTCAAATGGCTAAAGTACAACATATCTTTTTAAACCCTGGTAAACTGTCTGGCACATGTGGTCGCCTATTATGTTGTTTGGCCTATGAACAAGAAAACTATGATGAATTTTACGCTAAAAGTCCCAGGGTTGGCCATGTCTACACCTCAACCCTTGGCAATCTCAAAGTTGTAGCGACTAATATGTTTAAACGGCAGGTCACAACCTTAGATGATGCTGCCAATGAACGCAGTTATAGTTTAGAAGAATGGGCTAAATTAAATCCCGTGTGTCTCGATGGGGTAGGTGAGGAAGTAGAGGATGATAGTTTAGCTGCGGGTATGGATCTATTGGCCGAATCCCTGCAAAGTGATGCCCTAGATGCGGGCTTATCGCCAAGTGGCGAAGCAGAAACTGCCCAGGAGAAAAACCCACGCAGTAAAGTGCCAAATCATGCGCCAAGCCCCCAGTGGTATTTTAAGCCCAAAACGCAGACACAAACCCAGCCTGGAACATATTTTCAAAAATTGAATCCCCAGATCCCCTTAAATCTACCAGAGCGCAAGCAAGGCATGCGCAACCAAGAGCCACCCTTACCTGAACCAGAAGCGCCAGGCTTTATGAGTAGAGGGCAGCAACACTTTCCAAATGATTTAAATGAGCACGCAAAAGAGCCGCCGCAACAATATAATAAGCGCGGGGCGCCAAGACCTAGGCCGCCTTTTTATGAAACGCAGACAATACCTGTGGATTTAAGTGCGCCAGATCTACCCAAAGACATGTCAGGCTATGCCGAGGGCAAAAATAAAACACTGCCGCGGCCTCCAAAGCCACCCAGGCCAAGACCGCAAAATCAAATGCCGCCAAAGCCAAGGGTACCAAGACCGCCAATGCCGCCAGCCCAAGCAACTCTTGAGCCCAAAGCCAGACCAAGACCCCCCCAAAAGCCAATCAATAATAATGAGCCGCCAAAGCATCTTGAGGCCCAAAGACATAAACCGCCCAAACACCCTGAAAAAGCTAAAATACATGATAAACAGGGCAAAAATTATCGAGACCCAGAAGATGCGCCGCGTGACATGCATAAAAGTGATGCAAAGCTGCCCAAAAATAAAAATGATGCGCCTGTAAAACCATTTGGCAGGGCTAATAAAAAACATCAGCAAAAAGTTAATCGTCACAAAGAAAGCTAGCGGAGGATAGCGTGGAGAATGCATTTTATATTACGACACCCATTTATTATGTAAATGCTAAACCCCATTTGGGGCATGCCTACAGTACCATGGTGGCTGACTCTTTGGTGCGTTTACATCAATTAATGGGTGAAACGGCTTTTTTTGTGACTGGTTCTGATGAACACGGCGATAAGATCGTGCAGGCTGCAGCCAAAAATCAGCAGCCACCCCAAGAATTTGTCGATGGTATTAGTCAATGTTTCCAAGATTTATGGCCCAAACTTGGTATTCAAAATTACCGCTTTGCCAGAACCACCTCGCCCACCCATCAAAAACTTGTGCAAGATCTGTTACAAAAGGTTTATGATGCCGGCGATATTTATTTCGGCGAATTTAGTGGGCATTATTGTTATGGGTGTGAGCGCTTCTATACAGATAAAGAATTAGAGAATGGTCTCTGTCCGCAGCATCTCACAAAACCTGAGCTCATCACAGAACGTAATTATTTCTTTAAAATGTCAAAATATTTGCCCTGGATTAAAGAATATATTACGGAACATCACGACTTTATTCGTCCTGAGCGTTACAGGAGTGAAGCTTTAGGGATGCTTGAGGCAGGTGCCCTGGATGATCTCTGTATTTCAAGGCCTAAATCGCGCTTAACCTGGGGCATTGAACTCCCTTTTGATAGGAATTATGTCTGTTATGTGTGGTTTGATGCTCTCTTGACCTATATTAGTGCCTTAGGGGGACCTGAGGCCCAAGATTTTCAACGCTATTGGCCTGGCGAGCACCTTGTAGCCAAAGATATTTTGAAACCCCATGCTGTCTTTTGGCCTGCCATGCTCAAATCCATGGGGCTTCCCTTGTATAAGCACTTAAATGTGCATGGCTATTGGCTTGTGCGGGATACCAAAATGTCTAAATCCTTGGGCAATATTGTCGACCCGCTCGCAATGAAAGAGCAGTTTGGCAATGACGCCTTTCGCTACTATTTATTTAGGGAAATGCATTTTGGCTCAGATGCCAGTTTTAACCAAGAGGCCATGATCAAACGCATCAATGCGGATCTTGCCAATGATCTCGGCAATCTCTTTAGTCGTGTCTTGGCAATGAATGCTAAATATTTTGCTGCCACTGTGCCAAGTCCTAATGCAAAACTGCCCCAAGATACGCAAATCATTGATTTGGGACTCAGTGCCTTAGATAACTTTGTGCAGTTATTTAGGCACATTAAATTTGCCGAGGCACTGGAGGCTTTGTGGCAATTTGTGAGAGCCTTAAATAAATATGTCGATAGTGAAGCTCCTTGGGAACTCTATAAGCAAAAGGAGCTTGAGCGTCTTTCAACTGTCATGTATGTGCTCTTAGCCTGCATGCGCAAAGTAGCCATATGCCTCTGGCCCGTTATGCCACATGCTTCTTGCACGCTTTTGCAGCAACTGGGACAGACTGCAAGTACCAACACGCCGCCTGTGCCAGATATCCGTGCTGAGATTAGTTGTTTTGGTGGCTTACAAGCAGGTATTCAGATTGCCAAACAATCCAATCTGTTTCCGCGGATTGAAGTAGCGAAAAAAGAGCCGCGAGAAGCAAAAGTTGCAAAAGATACGAAAGAAGCAAAAGATACAAAAGATACAAAAGATACAAAAGATACAAAAGAAGCAACATTGCCCAACATTGACATCGAGACCTTTAAAACAGCAGATCTACGGGTTGGCACAATTATCGAAGCTAGCAAGCATCCCAATGCGGATAAAATTTTGGTGTTGCAAATTGATTTTGGGCCCTTGGGGCAAAAGCAGATCTTATCAGGCCTAGCTAACTACTATGCTCCAGATGCACTAGTTGGTCGCCAAGTCTGTGCCATTTTAAACTTGAAACCACGCAAGATTCGTGGACTCATGTCAAATGGGATGGTCTTAACAGCTGAAAGTAACAACAAGGTCTGTTTACTTATGCCTGAAAAGCCAAGTAGCAATGGGGCGCATATTGCCTAAAGGTTCTGCAGATATAGGTTAGACAGCTAGATTCTTATGATTATTTTGGTCATGAGTTTTGTATAGACTGATTAAGAATATTAAATACAAGACTCTTGGCGCAATTTCAGTGCAAAATTTGTGTGTTGAGACATAAGACATGTAGTAGCGTTAAGTTATTATAATTGTACTTTTTTTGCTAATATTGTGTTTACAAAGAGTAAGCTTGCAAGAATAAATAAAAACGCCTCCCTCAAAAGGTGCCATAACTTTTGAGGGAGGCGTTTTTATCTAAGTAAAATTAATTACTAATATTAATGGAAAATAAAACGAGAGGTAAGCAAATCTCTTTTGGCAAAAGATGCGCCGTATATCAAGAACAAACAAAAGCAAACAAGATTTATTGCAAAGTATTTGTGACGTATGCAATATTTATTCAAAGTATATGTGATAGATGTACAAGCAATCTTTAATATAATAAATACTAAGAGATTTAAATATGAGAAGTAAAAGAAAAAGCTTGCGTATTTTAGTTTATCTTGGCGTGTATTTTGCCTAAGATCGCAAGTTTTTGGAATGCTTGTAATTTAAGATTACGCACACTATATTACATCTCAAAGATATGTTTGCAAAGCTTGCCTAGAAATCTTCAAGACAAGATATGTTTTGCGCAACCATACTCAATTTTGACACAATATAATATGGCACAACATAATCCTAAACAACATAAAGCATATATTTAAAACACAGTGCCAAGAAATAAGCACAAATATTTTGTCGATTAATTGTAAGTTTATTTGTCCTTTGTGAAGATGCGTTCAAGAGAAGCTGCATCAAGGGGAGTTAAATTAAACCGCATGCCTGCATCATCCAAGAGTTTTGATAAATTGGCTTTAGGATCTTGAGCAAGCTTCTCATTAATATATTCAGCTGCTTTACGTACGAGTTCACTCTGGGACACAATTGTGGCCATGAACATCTCCTTAAACTTGAGGTTATTGAAGAAAAAAACCTTAAATTTTACTGCTATAATCACTTCTGAGCAAAAGACACAATTGACAGAAGTAAGATAGCTTGGAATCTTAAAAATTTAGTTGTCTATTTATGCAGCATGAGACTTAATATAGTGTATGAACTAAAAAGTAAAACCTGGCTCACACGTCTCTATTTTATGTAAACAATTGAGATATGTAAGATACAAGATCATCCTGCAAGAAGTGTACATCTGCGTAATCTTATTTTCTTATCTTACAATTATTAGAAAGAGTTGCTGCATGTAAATACACAAGGTATTTTTTCTGCAACTAGAGCACAAACTCATAATAATTTTTAACTCGGATCATATAACCCAAGATTAATGCGGGGTGCACGCCTTGATAATTAACAAATTTTTGCAAATTAAATCTCTCTTGCGCTTCGTTTAAGATTTTTGCAGCAAAGGTTTTAGCCTAAATGCTTACATGACAAGGCTAGTAAGACCATAAGCCTAAAGATGATCTTGTTAAACCTGCTTTTTTGTTAATACTTTGAGTAGTGTATCGGTGACCCATAAAGTGCATAATTGGCAGGTAATCCTTAGAGTTGCTAGAAAGCTAACCGTTATTTTCAGGCAAATGAATAATAAGACCCTGTTACTTAGAAGAAAGCAATATGTAAGATAGATGTGTCGGCAAATTCGTGCACTCTGGCGCGTTCTGCAAAGGCCTAACTTTAGCAACCTTTTTTAAGCTCAGAGGCGCAAAGAAGAAAATATTCAACAATGTTCTTGATTATGAAAAAACGAAAACAACTTATAAATGTGCACAAATTTAGCTAAAAATGTCTCAACCTTCACTTTGTGATTTATACCTATGATAGTAAGCATAAGGCTAGCTTTGTAAGTGGAAAAGCTATCAAGCAGCAATGTGCTCACTATGCTATTTGTCAAGAACTGCAAATGCGTCACACTCCATCTGCAAGACTAACGATAAACGGTTAGATGCAGGAAGACACTCGTTGAAGCAAACTCAAAGCATACGCTTTTTGTGCGCGAAAATTTATCTTACGGTAAACGTGTCAGAACCAAAGACCGCGAACAGAAAAGTATCTACACAGCTAAACAAAATCAGTCTCTGTGGACACATCGCACAATCCAACCATAACAAGAAGATCAACATGTGTTCATGTAAAAACTTATGCCCGCATTTAAATCAACTATTTTGAAGATAGACAAGTCTCTGATACAGGTGCGCTCGCGTAAAGCTTTGGCGTACGGGCGCACCCAAGGTACAGATATGTGCCTAGAAGTTGACGCTAAATTACACGAAAAAAGCATAAATTGGAAGAGGCAGGCGCACAAGCTTGTCAAGAATTGCAAGGCAGTACACTTTGTATGCGCCTTGCAAAGATTGCCTACATTTAGATTCAGAGCTCTCACAAATTCTGCAAATATTCTATATAGGCATGTTTTCTTCTAGTTATTCTTCGATATTTAAGTTTCGCCAAAATGTTCGAATGGCGTTAGTCATAAAGCATGTTGCCCATATCAATTTTGGGCTTATCTATTCAAAAAGATCAGCGAAAGATCATCATATTTTGTCGTGATGTATCTTAATACAATGATTGCAATCAATTATGTATTATGAGATAGAATTTTTATGTATATAGATAATATTTATCTATATTTATTGCCAAGACAGATAGATAGATTCATAATATAAATTAGATAATTGATTATAATATATTAATTCATATCGAAATATCTCTATACATTTTTCGATATAAATAAATACATTAAAGCTTATTTTTATATGTATTTTGGTTAACTAAGATAGATGATATCTGTAAATATTGACCAGACATAGTGAATAATACATTAAAGAGTTAATAATTTAATGATAATATCGTATATAACATATCAATATATCTTGATGGATATTTTCATATATATATTTTATTTATTTTTATACAAATTTTGATTGTGTTTATATATTATTAGAAAATGTTTTATACATAAATCATTATATGTATATATTTTTATGTTATGCAGATGAGTTTAAAGTCATATAATTTATCTAAATCTAGATAAAATTGTGTTATACTTGATTTTAACCTTGCTACTTTTAAATGATAAAGTGTGATAGACAAGAGCTCGTAACATGAAGACTACTGCAAAATACTAAGCGTGAGATGAAAATTTCTGTGCAGTTAAATTGCGCCCTATCTAGACATCTTGTGCTTCTACAACGCTTAGGCAAAGAGCAGTACCAGGTGTACAAGTTTGCAAAAACTCTTCTATCAGGTTAGAAGAAAATAGCGGGATCTAAACTTTGCTTAGAACAGAGAAACGGAGCTTGCTTTTTCACCCTAAATGATCTTTAGAAGAGACTTGCCCTAAAGATTTAGCGCAAACTTCAAGCTTTGTTACTCTTAAAAGATGCTTTGGGCTTTAGCTTATACTTGAATTCTTAAATGCATACAGACTCAAGCAAATATCTAAAAAAATTATATTACATTTCGACGATATTAAAGTATCGAGAAGACCTTTGCGCTGACAATATGACGTGCAATCATTTTGGCAAAACGTAATATACTTTTAAAAAAATGTAAGCAATAATGTTGCCGTAAGATTTACTTGTACTGCATCGTCCTAAAATCTTGCAAGCACTAGATCAGTTTAAATATTTTGCCAAGGTACGCCAACATTTTTGTCTGTAATTATGTATAAGACATGTGCTCAAGAAGCTTTCATGGCAAGATACGCAAAAAGAGTATCTTAATGTCATAAAAGACTATACATTGTCAATATAGATGATATTGCACAACCATATTTCGATAAGCTTAAATTGATTTGAGTACAATTTAAATGATCTTAATGTACTCTAAGGCTAGCACGTTTTATGTACATTACTTTTTAGTGTTGTCAATAGATCTGATTCATAAGTAGCAAAATCATATATTTAAAATACTTTTGTAATTTTTTCTACATCTAAATTATGGTGCATATTATAATTACATATACTGTTTTGTAAAAATATGTGAACGCAGTTATACCTATCAATTTTTTGGTCAACATATCTGAGAAATATAATATTTAATGTATATAGGCACACTTCAAAACAAAAACAGGTCTGTCTATCCCTATGCAAATGGTTCCAAGTGCAATGAGCAGTTTATCTTCACCTTTGATTTACAAAAGAAAACGAACCCATATATAGTGTGATAGGAATATCGTGTGTCTATTGAAATCATCATTCCTTTTTTTAACATTTTCCGCGATGAAAATTTGCCCCTATGGCTATCCTTAGGCATTCTTGGCTTTGGTTTCTTATGTTTTATCATCTATTATTTTCATGTTTATGCACCAATCAAACGTTCCTTAAGAAAAGCCACACATAGTTTAGAGAAAATTATAGGTTACACGCAATTCTATCTTCGCTTACCTAAACTTGATTCTATTTTTACTGATTCTGGCCTAAAACACAATTGGGATGAATTTAAACAAACCTTAATTTTACCTAGCAAATTTTCTGAAGAAAAAATCATAAGGAATACAATTCGTCCTCATAAATATTTTAATTTTGAAAGCTTATCACATCATTACAATATAAGCTTATATCAAGCTTTGCCTAATATTATTGTAGGTTTTGGTTTACTGTTAACATTCTGTGGTCTAGTCTCGGCTATTTATTTAACTGGTGAAAGTATCATTTCACAACATTCAGAAAACGTTGTTTCCCATAGTGGGAATCTTAAAAATGCCTTAGACAGTTTATTAAAAGTTGCTGCCTTTAAATTTCTAACTTCTATTGCTGGTTTAATCACATCTTTAATATTAACAATTGAAATTAGAATTTGTAATGGTAAATTAAGAAACGAATACAATCAATTAAATACGTTATTAGAACGGAATATGTTGTTTGCAAGTCAAGAGCAATTACTTTCGCGCCAAGAAGATATTAGCTTGCAGCAACTTGATTCTTTAAAAGCCTATTTCAACCGCATGCAAAAATTTTCCGAGCATATTGCCAAGGATACTGCTCAAAAAACTGCTTTAGCGATCAATGCAGTTTTGAAAATGTATGTGGAACGCAGTGTTGAAAAAATTGATCCCATCTTAACGCTCTTTGCTGGCAAGATTGAGAATGCTGCTCAAGGCGCCATGAGTCATTTGGTCAAAGATTTTAGTGCCATGCTGCAAGGCGAAACCCATGCAGAAATGCAAGCTTTGACGCAAAGTCTGCACCAAGCCCAAATTGCCTTAGACCAAATCTCTGGGACCTTAAATAATGCCGGCAATACCATTGATGCAGCAATTAGTGCTTCGGCCAAAACCCTAGAAACAGCTCTTGAGAAACTCGCTGAGGTGTTATCAAAGCATGCCAAGAATACTGTGACAACTCTCGAGCAGAGTTTAACGGGCACCATGGAGGGCTGGCAAACGAAGATCCTGGAAGCTGCCAAGCAATTTGCTGCTGCTGGTACTAGTCTAGAACATGGTGCGCTTACAGCTTCAAGCACAATTGCTAAAGAAGTAGAAAGCACAACGACGCACATTTTAACAAGTTTTAAGCAAGCAAGTACCACGCTCAACACAAGCTTACAAGCGCAAACAGACAATCTCTTAAGCTCAAGTACTACACTTGTGCAAAATACAGAACTTGCGCATACAAATCTCACAAAAGCCTCGCAAGATTTGGCGCAAAACATCAAAGCTTTAGGCACTGAACAGGGCAATGTCTTAACCGAGAGTATTAAGGCAGCTTGTCAAGAGTTCACAGACAATCTCAAAGATACAAGCGAACATTTGCAAACAATTGAAGCCAAGGTGTGCGAGAGCATAACAAAGGCCAAAGAGAGTTTTGCGACCTGTTTACAGGAGCTTGAAGCGGCGCACAAAAATGATAGTACAAGTCAGCAAGAAATTTTTGTGCAAGCACTAGAGAATGCAGGCAAGACCTTAGAGCAAGCTGCAGACAAAGCGAGCCAAGATTTAGGAACCCTCCAAGAGAAATTTGGGCAAAACTTTAATGTGGCAAGTGGCAATTTGCATAAGGCCTTGCGAGCCATGGGTTCTGAAATGTACAATAATTTAAGTGAAAGCTCGCAATTATTTGATTCAAGCCTCAAACTCTATGCCAAAAATCTAGGTGACACTACAAGTAAAACCTCTAAACATCTTTTAGATGTGGAAAGCATGGTCTGTGGCAGTATTGCTGCTGCAGCTGATGGTTTTAAAGCTACGTGCGTGGATTTGCAGCAAAATCTTAAAAATAGTGCCGAAGTTAATGCCAAGTTTTTAAAAGAGACCTTGCAGCAAGGCTCAGAAGCTTTAGAGAAGCAAATTGAGGCTGCAAGCACTACTTTGACGCAACTATCGACAGATTTAAAAGAAATAGCGCTAGGTCAAAGTGGCAATCAAGGCGCAAGTGAACTTAGTGCAAGTCTTGACGAAAACAAATGGCAAACAAGTATTGAGAATATAGCTAAAGAGACAGTAGCTGCAGCTCTTGAGACTTTGGCCACCCAGCTTGAATCGCAAAGTAGCGTAATTTTACAGAACGCAAGTAAAGCTTCAGAGCACGTCCTCTCAAGCCAAACAGCGCAATTTACCAATGCTTTAGATATAGCGTGTGCTAAAATTACCAATACCCTTGAACAAACTACTACAACCTATGCCATAGCGCTCGAAAAGTTTGCCCAAAGATGCACGCAAACATCTAAAGCACAAAGTCAAGAGATTCAAGCGAATGCGGCTCCATCTAAATCTGAGCAGACAGAAGCAACAGTTGAAAAGAATAAAGCACAAGTAAAGAACCCAACAAAAGATACAGCTAAAAAAAATAAGAGATCCAGGCATCTTTTGGGCAGATTGCGCGGTCATTAAGATGTGCTGCACACTTTCTTATTTGCAGGTTCCAATATAGGCTCTTGACAAAAAATCTTTAGCTTATATTTCATTTATGAATTTTTTAAGTTTTGCATCTTTAAACAGCCATGCGCTTTGCTTGCGTTCTGCCTAGCAGATACGTTTGTGGCGTAATATATTGTAAATATTATGTATAACGAAACTAGCGCCCAAGAAGCACGTGAAGAAAACTATTTTATTCCCATGACAGATTTATTGGTGGGAATTTTGTTTATTTTTATTATCATTATCATGATTATTATGCTCAATATTCAAGATCTTGAATCATTGACATTAGATGAACAAGCTAAAAATGCAGGACTTCTCAATGAATTAAAGAGTTTACGAGCCAAAAATCAGCATCTAAATATTAATATTGAAGATTTAAGGACATTGATTGAACAATTAAATTTGGCTATGTCTACATTAAATAATGAAAATAGTGATTTACAAACTAGGTTAACACTCGAAAGGGATGCCCATAGTCAAGATATTGCGAATCTTCAGCTACAAATCAATACATTATTAGCTCAAGCAAACACTCTGCGCAAAGAAATGTTGCTTAAAATTCAAAATCGCTTAAAAAAAGCTGGTTATCCGACATTCGTTGATGCGGAAAATGGTATTTTACGCCTAGCGGATAATGTTTTGTTTAATAGTGGTGAATATGAATTATCTGAATCAGGAAAAAAGGTTGTCAATGTCTTGGGCGACATCTTAGAAGATATTTTACCTGAATATAGTTATGAGATTGATAAAAAAAGTGGCAAGCTCCAATGTAGGAAAGGAGCTTGCCTCGAAGCAATTTATGTGGAAGGGCATACTGACAAGCGCCCTGTGCAGGGCAATCTTAAAGGGGGCATCACTTCAAATCTCCAGCTATCTGCTGCCAGGGCCAATGAGACCTTTCAAACTCTATTGGAACACAAAAAACTCAATACATTTGTCAATGAACGCGGCGAAAAGTTATTGGGTGTGAGTGGGTATGGTGAATCAAGACCTGTGGTTAAAGAAGGCAGTAGCCCTGATGATCTAAGACCCAATCGCCGCATAGACTTGCGCTTTTTAATGGCTGCCCCCAAATTGCGTAAGGACTTAAACCTGCTTGACACACAACCCAAATCAAAAATCTAGCCCATGGAACGCCACGGCTCATTTTAAGGAGATCCACATGCAGCGCCTTCTTTTAAGCTTTCTTTTGGCCCTATTTTGTTTTGGGCTCCTTGCGACTACAAGTTATGCCGAGCATATTCGCAGTGATGGCCGCGGTGGTTATTATACCAAGGAAGGCCATGTAAGAAGCGATGGTCGAGGTGGCTATTATACCAAAGAAGGCCACGTCAGGAGTGATCAGCGGGGCGGATTTTATACACCACATGGAGAGCATGTGCGCAGTGATGGCCGAGGTGGCTATTATACCAAGGAAGGCCATGTGCGCAGTGATGGCAGGGGCGGGTATTATATGCCCCATGGCAAACATATTCGCAGTGATGGGCGTGGGGGCTATCATTTGCCGTAAGAGCTTCAAAATAATGTAGCTATAGTTGTGTTCAATTGTGCTAAGTTGTATTTAAATTGTATTAAGTTATATTGATAATGGTTTATATCTTGACAAAATGTGCCACGAAAATTTTGCTAGATGCTTGCAACTTAGCAATGAAGAGCTATGAGAAAATTTAGCTAATTAATAAGCAAAAATTTGTAATTATCAATTTATGATTAGAATTTACTTATATGCTTATATAATTGTATCTTTCTATAGATTTATTATGTGAATAAAAAAGGTTTATGATATCATGTATAAACAGTCGAGACTTTTCTATTTACTTGCGATTATATTATGTGCATCATTATTCTTTAAAAATACAATTATTGTATTTTTAGCAGCATGTTTTTCTTGTTTAACATTACCGCTATATCGCAACTTAAAGAGAATCTCTGCAATCAAAATGCGTAAAAATAAATCAAGCAATAGATTATATGCATGGTTTTTACGCAACTTTCCAATTTATAGTTATATCATTACCATAATTTCATATATTGTTATTCCTATATCAATACTTATTATTCTTGTTGCTCCTCAAGCTAAAGCTGGACTCAATAAACTCAAGGAAATGCAAGCCAATCATTTTGCACTTCCACAAAACTGGGTGGACTTATTTGATAAAGTCAAAGCTAAAATAGCAGAATATCCTATAATTGATAAAACAGTTCATGACTTGATTGATAAGGTAAATGAATTTTTTGGGGATGCAGTTACAATTCTAGTGACTCAAAGTTTTAAATTTTTAGGTGGCACATTTACTGCCATTTGGACAATCTTTCTTATCATCACTCTCACAGTGTTATTTACCGTATATGCCAGAGAAATTAGGACTATCTTCAGACGTCTATTTCAGATAGACATCATGCAACTCTGCCGCATAACGCGTGCTGTACAGCGTGCTTTGCGGGGCATTATCATGGGGATAGTTTTTGTGGCAATTATCCAAGGGTGCTTGTGTGGTGTAGCTTTTGCAGTAGCTGGTATTCCCCAAGCTGCTTTCTGGGGCTTACTCGCAACTTTTATGGCGCCTATTCCTGGTATAGGCACAGCCCTCATTTGGGGCCCCTTAAGTTTCTCCTTATGGTTCACTGGGCACACTGTGGCTGCCATTGGTCTGGCCCTTTGGGGCATTATTGTTGTGGCAGGCATTGACAATATTTTACGTCCGCTTTTTTTGCGTCAAGGCATTAGTGCCCCCTTATTTGTCCTGATTCTGTCAATTCTGTGTGGCATGGTTACTTTTGGTAGTGTTGGCTTAATTGTAGGACCCATTATTATAGCTATGGCTCTGCAATTTATTAAGGAAGCTGACGCTAATTACATGCAAGGTGCACAAGTCGCTTCTAAAAATTAACTACCCCGCAACTCTTAGGATGCGTCATGGATAATTTGTTCACAGCCTTCATTTTAAGTTTTATTGAAGGCCTAACAGAATTTTTACCTGTGTCTTCAACAGGTCACCTCATTATTGCGAGTAATCTCCTAGGTTTTGCAGGCGCAAAAGCTGCAACATTTAATATTGTCATTCAGTTAGGCGCTATTTTAGCAGTGGTAGTGTTATATTGGCCAAGATTTTGGGGGCTGTTAGTTCCCAAAGGTCAAGGAGCTTTTGCTGGATTACGTGGCTTGTACCTCTTATTTTTAACCTCATTGCCAGCAAGTATATGTGGTCTACTCTTTGGTTCCTTTATTAAGAAAACCTTGTTTGCGCCAATACCTGTGACTTTAGCCTTAATTGGTGGCGCAATTTTCATGCTGGTTTTGGAATCACGCAACTATAAAATTCAAAAAACGAGCCTAGATGAATTAACAGCCCCCTTAGCCTTAGGTATAGGGTGTTTTCAAACCCTAGCTGTACTGTGGCCAGGTTTTTCTAGATCTGCAGCCACCATCATCGGTGGCATGATTTTAGGCTGTAGTCGCAAATTGGCAGCTGAATATTCTTTTATTGCGGCTGTGCCAATTATGTTTGCAGCTACAGGCTATGAAATGTTGACCTCATTTAAGCTGTTTAGCCTAGATGATATAGCATTTTTAGGTGTGGGATTCGTTTGCTCATTTATCTTTGCGCTCATAGCAGTCAAAATATTTATTGCTTTAGTTTCCCGCATCACCTTACGTCCTTTTGCGATCTACAGGCTCTGCTTAGCTATTGCAGTCTATTATTTTATGTTGCAAGGATAAAAGAACTGGACTAGATAAAAGAACTAGACTACTTGATAGATACTAGTTGAAAAACTTGTATACTTTTTTATTGTTGTAAGTAAGTTAATGTCAAGCAATATTAAGCTATGCTGTTCAAGAATATGATGCATGAGTGAATCTCGTAATTTACACAATTATCATGAATCAAGTTTATTAAATCACAAAGTCCAATTTCGAATTTTAAGGAGGTTTTAAGTTTTCTTGCGAGAGAAAGCTTAAAATATAGATATGGCAAAAGTGCTTCATTTTACAAAAATGCAAGGCATTGGCAATGATTATGTTTATGTCAATTGCTTTAAGGAAACAGTGGGTGATCCACATGCCTTAGCGCGTTTTGTGAGCGACAGGCATTTTGGCATTGGTGGCGATGGGTTAGTCTTGATTATGCCCTCAACCACAGGCGACATTAGAATGCGCATGTTCAATGCCGATGGCACTGAAGCAGAAATGTGTGGCAATGCCTCCAGATGTGTTGCAAAATTTGCAGCGGATCATAATCTTGTGACTAAAGACTCTTTTGCCTTAGAAACTGCAGCTGGCATAAAACACATCCAGCTTGTGCGTGAAGGATCAGAAGTTGTGGGTGCTTGCGTTGATATGGGGGAACCGATCTTAGAGCCCAAGCTCATTCCCCTTGCTCCAAGTTTTTGTGATAAGCCTAAAGCTCTAGATGTAGCTCTTAAGGTTGCTGCTAAAGAATATCGTGTAACCTGTGTCTCCATGGGTAATCCCCATGCTGTGATCTTTGTTGACGATATCAAAAATTTAGATTTGCCAGTCTTAGGCCCCCAATTTGAAAATAACCCTGCATTTCCAAAGCGTATCAATACTGAATTTGTCCATGTATTAAGTGCAGATCATCTTGAGATGCGCGTCTGGGAGCGTGGAGCAGGGGAGACACTAGCCTGTGGTACAGGTGCATGCGCTGCTACTGTTGCAGCAGCACTAACTAATCGCTCTCTGCGATCTGTCACTATGACTCTCACAGGTGGCGATTTACAAATCAACTGGGATGCCAAAACCAATCATGTCTTCATGACAGGCCCAGCTGTAACAGTGTTTGATGGGAGTTTATTTTTAGAAAATATCCCTAATGCTTAATTATTAGTTATTTGTTACAGAACTATTAGAGCTTATGATTGACACTTTTTGTTTTCATTATATAGTGAACGAAATAAATAATTTCTCTAGAAATTTTTAAAAAGCAGAATTCTCAACGAT
>JAFTDU010000096.1 GCA_017454005.1 Desulfovibrionaceae bacterium
AAAATATTTGTTCTGGAGAAGAACTCAAATTTACAGAATACGTTTAACATGCATAATCATATCAATATATAATAAATTAAATAAACATAAATGTAACATTATGTGCGCTTTTTTTACCATTTAGTATGAAAATTTATATTTGGAAAAGAAAGAGCGAGCATATGCAAAATTCATGCCGTTAGGCGACTGAACCCTTACCCTTTTTTTAATACCTTGCTTCTTCAGCATTAGGCATTTTACTTGCACGTAAAAAAAAGAGTATCAAGATACAGATTGTGAAAGCAATACCAATGATTGTGGCTAAAGGTAGACTTAAATTGAGGGGAAATTGTTTGTCATAGCAAAAATAGGTGCTGCACACAGAAGTCATAAAACATGCTGGGATTAGGGCAATCCAAAAACAGCGTTTTCTGCGTTTTAAAAAGACGCTACAGGCCCATAAGGTCACGCAAGCTAAGGTCTGGTTTGTCCAGCCAAAGGCCATCCAAATGGCACTAAAGTCGCCCACAGCAAAGTAGATGCCTAAAGCAAATACAGGTAGCGCCACAAGGATGCGATTAGCAATTTTATTCTGATTTAATTGTAGAATATCGGCCATGATGAGTCGGCCTGTGCGGAAGGCTGTATCGCCGGTAGAGATGGGTAAAATGACAACGCCTAAAAAGACTAACGTGCCACCCAAGACGCCTCCAAGCAAGCCTTCTGAAGCTTGAGAGACGACCACAGGGGGCTTACCTGCTTGTAAGAGCGCCTGCGTATCACCGTTATAAAAAGAGAGGCCTACGGTTACCCAAATTAAGGCAATCAAGCCTTCAGCAATCATGGTGCCATAGAACATACTTCTAGCTTGGGTCTCCGAGCGCATGCAGCGGGCCATCATGGGAGATTGGGTAGCGTGGAAACCTGATATGGCGCCACAGGCAATGGTCACAAAGATTAAAGGCCACAAGGGCAGGTGGTTGGGATGCAGGTTGGTGAAAAAATCTTCTAATTTGACATTCGGTAAAATATGGTAGTTAGGATTAACAAGCAAGGCTATAAATAAACTCACTGCCATGAAGATTAATAAAATAGCAAAGAGAGGATAAATTTTAGCAATAATTGTATCAATTGGTAAGATCGTTGCCAAAAAATAATAGCAAAAAATAATGATTGAAAAGAAAATTACGAAAATCTTGACCAAATCGATTTGCCCTTGAGCATTACAACAAAACTGCGCTAAAAAACTATCTGTAACACAATCAAGAATACTTTGGGCAACATGTGTGTTTTGAATTAATTGATTGGTTTTAAAGGCTAAAAGTGCCGCAGGACCGTTGACAAAGACTGCACCAACCAGCACCATGAACCAAATGGTAAAGAGCAATAAAAACCATCTGACATATTTTCCTAGATTGCGGCCAATGATATCAGGATATGATGCACCACCATACCGCAAACTCATGCTGCCGGCTAAAAAATCATGGACAGCACCAGCAAAGATACTACCAAAGACTACCCAGAGTAGTGCTGCAGGTCCATACAGGGCTCCTAAAATTGGCCCAAAGACAGGTCCCAAGCCTGCAATATTGAGCAGTTGGATAAAAAAGATTTTATAGGGTTTTAGAGGTACATAATCAACGCCATCTGCCTTTGTCATGACTGATGTCACACGTGTAGCATCTATGCCAAAAATTTTTGCAGCAACGCGACTATAGATAGCATAGCCAAGCAATAATAAAATCACTGCTGCTAAAAAATACACAAGACCCATAGACCAATCCTACTCTTTGCATCTGCCCAAAGTTCTATGTCAATTGCTAAGTACAAATATCTGCAGAAGAATATATGAAAAACAAGATATACTGTAAAGAATAGTTTTAAAGAACTTTGGAGTATAAAAGCATGATAAAAAAAGCCCTGTTGTAACAACAGGGCTATGAATATAGAAGAACCTTAAGCTTTCTTTGATTTTGCTAACACATCTTGGGCTGTTAAAGCAATTTGTAATTCTTCATTGGTAGGAATTACTAAGACTTTAACTCGTGAATCAGCTGTGGAGATATCACGTTCATCACCACTGCGTGTTTCATTTTTAGCTTTATCTAAGCAGATGCCGACACTTTCAAGACCAGCCACTACGCCTGCACGTACTTTGGCGTCATTTTCACCAATGCCAGCACTAAAGATTAAGCAATCTACATGTCCTTCAAGCAAGAAGAAGAAACTACCAAGTTGCTTCTTGAAGGAGCGAATCAAGATTTTGCGGGCTAAAATAGCGTCAGCATTGTTTTCTTGATCGGCTAAGCGGTGCATGTCACGTAAGTCAGTTTGCCCGCAGAGCCCAAGCAAGCCTGACTTTTTATTCATGATGGTATCGACTTCTTTTGCCGACAAGCCTTTTTGATCCATGATATAGGGCACAATAGCAGGATCAATGCTGCCACAACGTGTACCCATAACCACGCCCTCAAGAGGGGTTAAGCCCATGCTTGTGTCGATACATTTACCATTTTTAACGCAACCTAAAGAAGAACCATTCCCTAAGTGAAGGGTAATACAGTTGAACTCTTCAAGGGGTTTGTGCATGAAGGCTGCGCCACGATGGGTCAGATAGGTGTGGGATGTGCCATGGAAACCATAGCGGCGAATTTGCAGCTCTTTGCACAGATCCTTAGGCAGGGCATAGGTATAGGCTTCTTCAGGCATCTGCATGCCAAAGGCCGTATCAAAGACAGCTACATTGGGTACCCCTGGGAATAATTTCTCAGCAACTTCAATACCTGTGTAGTTCGGTGGATTGTGTAAGGGGCCTAAGGGGAAGGCGTCGCGAATGGTCTTTTTGCAAGCTTCATCAACCAAGGCCGGCTGAGTTTGATAATAGCCGCCATGGAGTACCCGGTGACCAATGACACTAATTTCTTTAGTATCCTTGATCACACCCTTTTTGGCATCTGTTAACAACTCAATTACTTTATTGAGGGCCACAGCATGATCTTTAAAGGGCTCTTCCAGGCTAATTTTTTCTTCTTTAGCTGTGTCAGGGGCAATCTTGTGCGTTAAGCAACCTGTTGTGGGGTCGCCAATACGCTCTACAAGACCCTGACAAAGCACGCTGTGATCATCCATGTTGAAAAGTTTGTATTTACAAGAGGATGACCCAGCATTCAAAACAAGAATTTTCATAAGTTTCCTCGACACGGCACCCAAATGCTTGGCACTGGGGAGGATGCGGTGTAACAATCACCTTGTTTCAAGTTGATAGTCAAGGGTTATATGTTAAGCAAAACATCACACTAGTTATGTACCTGCAAGATTCAAATCCACAAGAATCATTGAGCATTTAAATCTATAGGTACATACATGTAAGTCAATCAGGCAATAATTTATGAATATTCTGTCTAAATTTTAATCTAGAAAAGTTCTACGCGTTAGGATCTAAGATACTATTTAATGTAATCCTATTTCTCTTGGGCTGCTTGAATTGCAGTAATGGCCACAGTATTAATAATATCAGGTACAAGGCAGCCGCGTGATAAGTCATTAACGGGTTTATTTAAGCCTTGGAGTACAGGACCAATAGCAATGGCATTAGCGGCACGTTGGACAGCCTTATAGGTATTATTGCCACATGTTAAATTGGGGAAGATAAAGACTGTTGCCTGACCTGCTACAGGGCTGTTTGGCATCTTAGTCTTAGCAACTGTGGGATCAAAAGCTGCATCATACTGCAGAGGACCATCAATAACGAGATTTGGATCTTTGGCTTTGGCAAGCTTAGTAGCTTCAATAACGAGATCCACATCAGGGCCCTTGCCTGAATTGCCTGTGGAGTAGCTCAACATGGCAACTTTTGGATCTACACCAAAGGCTTTAGCTGTTTGCGCTGTGATGACAGCAATTTCAGCTAATTGTTCAGCAGTGGGATTGGGATTAACTGCGCAGTCGCCAAAGACAAGAACGCGGTCTTTTAAGCACATTAAGAAGCAGGAGGATACTACTGAGAAACCAGGTTTGGTCTTGATGAACTGCAGGGCAGGACGAATGGTATGGGCGGTAGTATTGACAGCACCACTAACCATGCCATCAGCATCACCTTTTTTCACCATCATGGTGCCATAAGCTGTGGCATCAAGCATGGCTTTTTTGGCATCTTCTTCTGTTACACCTTTGCTCTTGCGTAATTCATAGAAGGTGTGCGCATAATCTTCATATTTAGGTGAATCTTTGGGATTGAGTAATGTGGCTTTTGAGATATCAAGATTGAGAGATTGGGCTTTAGCTTTAATAGCATCAACCTGACCTAAGAGGATGATATCAGCAATATTTTGATTGAGTAATACTGCAGCTGCTTTTAAGATGCGGTCTTCTTCACCCTCAGCTAACACAATGCGCTGTTTGGCTTCGCGGGCGCGATCAGCAAGTTCTAGCTCAAACAGAGCCGGTGTCATGGGGAGATTCTCTCCTGTGCACACTTTGGCTAAGAGCGCATCGGTATTGACCTGCATGGCAAAATTGTCAGCAGTAACCTGCTCCATAAAGTAGAGAGGAGATTCGCCCTGTTTAGAGAAGGTGCAATTGAGCACTTCGTCTTGCGCTCTTGTGACACGTTGGCCCACAATAATACTGCTAATGACGTAGATACCACAAGGGGCAATGGTTTTGGCACAGTCACTTAAGGCTGCATTTAAATCCGTGGAAGCTTGGACATCAAGCACAATGGCTGTGGGAGCTTTGAGTTTGGCAATAGCCAAAGCTTTACTCGTAAATTTGTCAGCCGTAGCGCAAGGTTGCGGGACGCAAAGCACAAAATCATACTTTCCTTGACATTCCTTAAAAGTACCTTGCAATGTATCAGGATTACAATCCAAAAAGGTCGCTTTACTTCCAACTGCAGTCTTAAGTTTCCCTGCAAAGTCACCACCGCAAGGGGAGAGCACGGCAATTGATTTTTTTGCCTTTTGAATTAAGTCAAGTACATTAGGAACGAGAGCAAGAACTGTTTTGTCAGTTGCGGTACCAAGGATAGTAAGTGCATTACTTTTCATTAAAAAGAACTCCTAAGATAAAACTTAGATGCTTTACTAAAGAGCGCAAACGATGAAATTTACGATATTTAAAGAATGAGAACGTTTTTAGGAAGTGTTTATAATAAACGTAAATTGAATATCTGAATATGAAATTAAGTATAATATGCAAACATTAATGTCGTGTTAAAATAAAATGCTGCATCATTATAAAAGATGTATTTATAAAAATGTAGCAAACTACACTAATTATTTTTCAAAAAAAATAATTAGTAAATCTTTAACGATTTAAACACAGATCAGAGCATTACTGGAATATAACTTAGCTAATTCGTAGAAAAAATATTTTTATGTTTACTATAATACTTGTATACAATATTTAGAATAGCTGTTTGTTTTATTGATATAAATGTTGAATACGTTTTTTTAATGCGCATATGTCAGTCTTTTACTCATTTCTAATTTTGCTAATAAAGATTGGTCAGAAGAATGAACGAAATTATAAAACCAATTAAAACCACAATATCTTTTTAAAAAATTTACATCTTGAGCTTTTAAATATGCTAAAATCTTGATATCGTTAGACAACGACATAAGTTTATTTACTAGTGATAATGCAGTATCAGGCGGGAATGTTTGATGGTATAGTGCTAGAATAATTTTATTAAAAAATGCAACATAAAATCCATTTAAAATTGAATAGATACATCCTAAGGAGCTATTCTTTATAGATACATTAACAAAATATGTTATATATTGTAGACCACATACACATTCATCATATGTTGGTGCTGACGTTGTAAGACTCTGCTCGCGTTTATGATAATAATATACAATATCAGATACAAATACACATCGATTTATGTGGTAAAAAAGTTTTGCAAGAAACCAATTATCTACATAATCTCTGCAATTTTCAGGAAAGTAAATATTATGATCATGCAAAAGATGTGTTGGGAAAAGCTTATTCCAGTATACATCTAAAAATAAATCTGAAAGATGGTAGTGTGAACAGATATCTCTTGGAGAAAAAATGTCAGAGAGAATTGAAGGACGTTGGATAAAGCGGGTTAAAATCCCATTGTAAAATTCCTCATAGCCGCCGACCACTAGAGCATTATATTTGTGATATGCATCAAAGCGAATTTGCAGAGAATTGAACGGTAGAGCATCATCTGGATCTGCGAATACCAATGTTTCGCCTTGAGCCTGCACAATGCCTTGGTTTAATGCATTATTGCAACCAACATTGTGTTTTAAATGTACGATCTTAATGCGTTTATCTTTGTGTGCGTAGGATTTTAATATGTCGAGGCTATTGTCTGTGGAATTGTCATCTACTGCAATTAATTCAAAATTTGAGAAGGTTTGCTGTAAAATAGAAGCAAAAAAACGCCGCAAATATTGTGCAACATTGTATACTGGCACTATTACTGAAATAAGAGGCTTCATATCAATATTCTGATTAAGAATTAATATTTTAATTTGTACTGATTAGTTCTTATAATCGTTAAAGCATTCACACTGAATTCTATAGGCATCGAATATTTCAGCATTAAAAAAATAATTTATTATTTGCGAGTAAATAAGAAATTTTTTATCCAAAAATTTTCTAGAACGTATCACACTATTGTTATACTCTGATAAGAATCGTTTCGAAATATGTTTTCATTTTTTTTTAGAAAAGCATTTATCTCGTCCGCTATTGTGTAGTAATAAATAGTAATTAAATTTTTTAACAAATGTATAAATAATATAAATATATATTATCGCTAAAAATTTAATGAACCTAAATATAATGCTACCTAATTGGAAAAATGAGTAATTAAAATTATGGTTAAACTACAAATCAATTTAATTGTATAAGTGTAATAGCTTTATATTTTATCATTACATCATAAGTTACAATAAGTATAACATTATACTATATATGTTTGAATAAATGAACAAAAAAATACAAATTATTAACATTATGTAACTTATTATGTCTTGATCTTAATACAAAAAATCTCTTCATATACAGAGTGTAATACATTAATAGAAACTACGCCACACTTAACGCATGGCGTAGTTTCTATTGTTGAAGAGTTATGCCAATATCATATCAATCAGTTCTATTTAGTACAGTAGATCCTAGGGAAGACTAGTCATCCATTTTGGGCAATTCGAGATCATTACGTTGCTTCAATTGTGCATAGCGTTGCTTGTAGGATTTAATGAGTTCATCACGTAATTGACGGCTAGTTTCAGGATCTTTCTTGGCCAAGGAAGCAAAGCGGTTTTCACCACTTAAAAATTCTTCCATGTCACCTTGAGGCGCCTTGCTATCAAGCACAAAGGGATTCTTGCCTTCGGCAATGAGGTCTGGGTTGTGGCGATAGAGCGGCCAGTAGCCGGTTTGCACAGCTAACTTGCCTTCTTCCATGCTCTTACCCATGCCTTTACGGAGACCTTGGTTGATACAAGGAGCATAAGCAATGATGAGTGAAGGACCTTTGTAGGCTTCGGCTTCGCGGAATGCACGAATAACACCTTGTTTGTCAGCACCCATGCAGATTGAAGCGACATACACATAACCATAGGTCATGGTCATGCGGCCTAAATCCTTCTTGCAGGTACGTTTACCAGCTGCAGCAAATTGGGCCACAGCGCCAAGAGGTGTAGCTTTGGATGATTGACCGCCGGTATTGGAGTACACTTCTGTATCCATCACGAGGACATTGATATCATCGCCACTGGCTAACACATGGTCTAAGCCGCCGTAACCGATATCATAGGCCCAACCGTCACCACCGAAGATCCAGACACTCTTCTTGGTAAAGAGATCTTCATAATTAGCGAGTTCAAGAGCGCCGCAATGATCGCAAGTATTGAGAAGCTCTAAGACCTTGTCGCCATACTCTTTGGAGAGATCAGCGTCATCTTTATTATCGAGCCAATTCTTGCAAGCTTCAGCCATATCAGCTGGCAAGGTCTCATCTTTTAAGAGCTCAGCAACCTTTTGGGCCAAAGTATTGCGGCGTTGCACATAGGCTAAGCCGATACCGCAGCCATACTCAGCAGCGTCTTCAAACAAAGAGTTACCCCAAGCAGGACCTTGACCGTATTGGTTGGTGGTGTAGGGGGTTGTGGGTGAAGAAGCGCCCCAAATGGAGGAGCAGCCAGTAGCATTGGCAATGATCATTCTCTCGCCAAAGAGCTGGGTCAAAACCTTCACATAAGGAGTCTCACCGCAGCCTGCGCAGGCGCCAGAGAATTCATGTAAGGGTTGTTGTAATTGTGAGCCTTTTAATGTTGTCCGGCTCATTAACTTGTCTTTGATAGCCACATTGTCGGTAGCAAAGGCCAAGTTAGCTTTCTGAGCGTCAATCTGGGTCTCCAAGGGTTTCATCACAAGGGCTTTATCCTTGGCAGGGCAGACATCAGCGCAGGAACCGCAGCCTAAGCAGTCTTCAGCATAGACTTGCATTCTGAATTTGTAGCCTTTGAGTTCCTTACCCTTGGCTTCAACAGCTTCAAAGCTCTCTGGCTTGTTAGCAAGTTCTTCGTCGGTTGCAATAATCGGACGAATGGCAGCATGGGGGCAGACAAAGGAGCATTGGCAGCATTGGATACAGTTGTGGGCTTGCCATTCAGGAATCATGATGGCTACGCCACGTTTTTCAAAAGCTGAGGTGCCACACATGGCAAAGCCAGCTGGATCCATGGCGGACACAGGCAATTTATCGCCATGCTGGAAGAGGATTGGCTTCACATAAGAATCAAAGTAGTCAGCAACAGGATCGCAACCGCAGCTGCAAGCCTTATTGTCGCACACGCAATCCTTAGCGTCAGCCCAAGATGCAGGATACTTAATCTCTTCAAGAGCAGGTAAGGCATTGTCAACAGCAGCAATATTCATGTTGACAACCTTATCGCCCTTGCTGCCGTAGGTCTTCTTGATCGAGTCTTTCAACAAGGTCACAGCCCGATCAAAGTCAATCACATTGGCCAATTTGAAGAAGGCCGTTTGCATGATCATATTGATGCGGCCACCTAAACCTACGTTTTGGGCTACCTTCACAGCATCAATATTGTAGAATTTCAGATGTTTCTTGGCGATGGTGCGTTTCATGGAAGCAGGTAAGTGCTTTTCCATGTCTTCCAAAGTCCAATTGGAATTCAAAACAAAGGTAGCGCCATCTTTAATGCCTTCAAGAATGTCATACATTGTGACATAGGCACTCTTATGGCAAGCTACGTAGTCAGCTTGGGTAATTAAATAGGAAGCAGTGATGGGTTGTTTACCAAAACGCAAGTGGGAGACTGTGAAGCCACCAGACTTTTTGGAGTCATAGGCAAAGTAAGCTTGCGCATAGAGATCAGTATTGTCACCAATAATCTTAATAGCTTGTTTATTGGCACCAACAGTACCATCACTACCCAGACCAAAGAATTTACATTGAACAGTACCAGTTGGTACGGTATCAATTTCTTCTTCCACTTTCAGTGATAAATAACTTACATCGTCATTGATACCAACTGTGAAGTGGTTACGTGGTTGCATGCCACGCATATTGTCGTAAATAGCTTTGGCCATGCCTGGAGTAAAGTCTTTAGAACCTAAACCATAACGGCCAGCCAAAATAATGGGGGAATCACCTTTTTCTAAGAAGGCAGTGCAGACATCTTGATATAAGGGTTCACCCAAAGTACCAGGCTCTTTGGTACGATCGAGCACAGAAATACAGGTAGCTGTAGCAGGAATAGCAGCTAAGAGATCTTTGGCTGAGAAAGGACGATAGAGACGTACTTTGACAAGACCTGTACGTTGACCTTGAGCATTGAGGTAGTTCAGGGTCTCTTCAATAACTTCACAAGAGGAACCCATGCTCACGATGACGCGGTCAGCTTCAGGATCACCTACATAGTCAAACAGATGATATTTACGTCCTGTGATGCCTTCGACTTTGCGCATGTTTCGGCCCACAATGTCAGGCACCGCATCATAGATGAGGTTTTTGGCTTCGAGGTTTTGGAAGTAAATATCGGGGTTTTGGGCTGTACCGCGAATGTGTGGATGTTCAGGATTTAAGGCTGCTTGTTTAAATTCTGCCACTTTATCCCAATTCACGATCTTGCGAATGTCTTCATAGTCGATGACTGAGATCTTTTGAATTTCATGGGATGTACGGAAACCATCAAAGAAATGGCAGAAGGGCAGACTAGAGTCGATGGCAGACAGATGCGCCACCAAAGCCAAATCCATACATTCTTGTACTGAAGAAGAACACAGGAAACAGAAACCTGTGGCTCTTGCGCTCATTACATCTTGATGGTCACCAAAAATGGACAAGGCATGGGAGGCCAGAGCACGGGCAGATACGTGGAAGACGCCCGGCAGCATCTCACCAGCAATTTTGTACATGTTGGGGATCATCAACAAAAGGCCTTGCGATGCCGTGTATGTGGAAGTCAATGCACCACCTGAGAGCATACCATGCACCACGCCAGCGGCGCCAGCTTCTGACTGCATTTCACGGATGAGCACTTTTTGGCCAAACAGGTTTTTCGCGCCTTTGGCGGCCATTTCATCCATGACTTCGCCCATAACAGAAGAGGGGGTAATCGGGTAAATTGCCGCCGTTTCTGTCAGAGCGTAGGCAATATATGCTGTAGCATTATTGCCATCCATGGTTTTCATGTGAGCCATTGGTCCACCTCCATTAGGGGTTGTCGCAGGTTAGGTATATAGATGTGTAACCACACATCTCAAAGATTCTGACAATAAAGAACCATACTCAAGTTCCAGCATGATTAACAGTATCAACGCATTCAAGCATTATACAGCAAATCATTGGAACCATTAATATCTACGTTGTGGACTATTATCTTCCAACTAGACCACTAGAATATATAGCGTTAATTCATTAGAAAATACGGCGAATACGTATGCCTAAATTAGCTTCTATTTTGCAGGAAAAAATTGATCAATAAGTGTGTAGAGTTTACTCCACTCTTCCACTTGACATAAGGCTCTACGGATCTCTTTAGCCCTGGGCTCCCCATGGACTAAGGCTGCTAAAATTCCCCGCATACGTTTTGTTTGATCTCTGTCAGGATAAGCCAACTCTACAAAGTGTAAATATTGACAGAGAAGTTCGCGCAGATTTTTCTCTGGCAGAGGTGTGGCATTAAGTAAAGCCTTATGCTCTTGAAAGATTTGGGGGTTGCGTAAGGCCCCTCTAGCATACATAACTGTGTTACAGTTAGTAATACTCAAGCACTGCACACCTTGCTCTGCTGTAAATAAATCACCTGAGGCCACAAGGGGAATCCTTATGCGCTTGGCAAGGGAGGTCAATTTCGTTAAATCAGCAGTACCCTTAAAATATTGTTTGGCATACCTTGGATGCAGGGTGATCCAGCCAGCACCTAAGTCTTCAAGAGAAAGCGCTATATCTGGACAGGGGTGCTGAGCATCAAGGCCTAAGCGCAGTTTAAAACCCACATGCCCTGGTTCTGCGCTTTTAATCATGGCACTAGCGCAGTCTAAAAGCACTTGTGGGTTACTTAACAGGGCTGCGCCTGCATTTTGGCGCATGACTTTGGGCACCGAACAGCCCACATTTAAATCAAAATAGCTATAGCCCTTTTCCCGTAATAAACTGACACTAGCTGCTAAAAATTCGGGCTCTGCGCCGAATAATTGCACAATAAGCGGCGTATCACTGGGCGTAGTTTTTAGTAAGGGCCAGGTACCTTTACTTTGGTAGATTAAGCCCTTGGCACTGATCATTTCAGTGCAACAACAGGCTGCACCATAACTGCGAGCAAGGAGTCTAAAGGCTAAATCACTATAGCCTGCCATGGGCGCAAGCCAAGGGGCATCCTTAGTAAAAGGCAATGCGGAAGTATTGTGTTGAGTGTAAGTTATTTGCATTGCAACAAAAGAAAAAGGTACTTGTAAGTGTGGATCTAGCTAAGTTGATCTATGTGCATTTGCAAGAAGAACGATACTGCCATCTCAAGGAAAAAATAGACTAATGGGTAATCATGCCCACATTTTCTTTTATATATAGAGCAAAAATTTAAGAAACTTTTTTTTGCGGCAATGAAGAAGAAAAGAGGCAAAGAACTTGTCTTGGGATGACATAATTGCACCTTGCAAAAAGAGCGCATTTCACTTAAAAAGAAAAAGCACTAATCTCAAATATTTGTGCCCGCAAACAAAGCTAAGGGAGCATTCTCACGCGTTTTGGCGTTCACCGCAAAATTTGGGTGAGTCTTCTCTAACCTATTTTTTCAATTAAAAGTTTAAGTGAGATTGTGACTTAGAGCAATAGCGCCATTTTTTTGACAAGGCGGCCTTAGGAGCTTTGCTAGATCTATGTGGCAAAGTTTTTGCTAGCACCCTTTTAAGACCCTTTTTAAAGACAGGATCTTGAAGGAGCAGCCATGTCAAATACTCGCCTCATTTCGCTTGCCTTATTCGTTGTAGCTCTGGCAGGAAGTTTGATGTTAGCTGGTTTTGTGCCCCACTATGGAGGTTTTGAGGTTCGCCGTAGCGCCACAAATAAAGTCCTAAACTTGCACGCTGAAGATTATCCTGTGCCTATTGCATGTATGGGAGATGAGGAACATGTGTGGTCTATTAGGCGTAAAGTAGATCTGAAGCCACAAAACCTTGCAAGTACAAGCTTCAAGAATCCTGGTCCTGTGCAATTTACATCTTATGGTCCTACATTAAATCTTGTGAGCGATGAGACGAGATTTGCACAGCAAGCCTTTGTGTCTTTATTGCCCCTAGATGACGTTTTCAAGCCGGAACTTCTTGGGGTGCAGCAGGCCCAATATCAAGTGGATCCCATTCGCTTTAGAAGATCTACCAGTTTGCAGGCAGGCTACACGCCTTTTTCCTTGCGTAGAAGTTTGACTCTGCCTGTGCAAATACAAGAGCGCGGTAAAAGTAAGAGTAAGGTTAAGAGTAAGAGCCAAGTTGCATCCTTGCCTAAGCCACAAGCTACATCAACCTATGTTGTGAGATCACCTAAAATTGCTACAACTACTGAAAGTCGCTCGCAAATTTATCAAGGCCTCATCGATATCTATGCCAAGCGCTACGATCTGGAACCCACCCTTGTCAATGCCATTATCCAAAGTGAAAGTGATTTTAAAACAGGTGTGGTCAGTCCCATGCATGCTGTAGGCTTAATGCAAGTCTTACCGTCTACAGCCTCTGATGAGGTACATCGCTATCTTTATGGCAAGAAAACTAATATCCCTAAAGATAAGTTACACGATCCTGCCATCAATATTCGCTATGGCACTGCCTATTTACATCTTTTAAAACAAAATTATTTTGCTGGGATTCGCGATCGCCAAGCTCGTGAGTATTGTACAGTAGCAGCTTATAACATGGGGCCGCACCGCGTTGTACGTGCCTTTGGGGCTACACCTGAACAAGCTGCCCGCAAGATTAACAATATGAGTGCTGAAGAGGTCTATCAACACTTGCTTAATCGTTTACCAGCTAAAGAAACGCGCAAGTATGTTGCTAAGGTACGCAATTTAAAAGAACAATATGCTGAGAAGCAAAAGTAAGCTTGCAAAGAGTGTGTGCCCTAGTATGCATTGCCATATTGCAGGGGCTCTTATAGAATAAAGTTTAAGCGTAGTTCTAGAGATTAAGTGTGGCTTTAAAATGTTCTTTAGGTTTATCTACAAAGATTACAATTGAACGATATATGTATTATGTTTAGCTTCAATGTTTGAACGTCGTTGTGCCATAGACCAAGTTGTCTTTACCCTTTTTCGGGTAAGCCATTCAAAAATATCGTCGAAATGTAATAACGTTTTGTAGACACTCATATTACGACGTACAAAGAGTGCAAAATTTTAGTATTGCTTGCACTCACAACATCCATTTACAAAAGAAGACGCTTTTCTAGCGATATTTTCATAATGCCATAATATTACGCAGCATATTGTTTAAGGTCGAAGTAGTTTTGGGATCTAATATACAAGACTGCAGCCCTGAAGCAGATGTTTAATTTGGTTAAGGAGAACCTATGTCAAGAATTGTTGTATTGACGTTTTGCTTGCTTGTATCCTGTTTGTGTCTTGGGTGTGAGCAGAGCGCAAGCGGCCCAAGTCAAAAAATAGGTGTAGTCAATATTAATCGCATTTTAGTTGATAGTGAACCTGGTCGCGCTGCAGCGAAATATATGGAGAATTTACAGGATTCATTGCGTGAGCAAGCCAATGCGCTGCAACAAAAGATGCTCAAGGCCGAACAAGAAAGCAAAGAGAATGATCCTAAAAAAGAAGCTGTGCAGAAAGAAGTGCAAGTTGCTTATATGCAATTGCAAACGAAATTACAATCTGAACAACAAAATATTAATAGTATCTTAAATGACCTTGTGCATCGGGTAGTGGAAAAATATCGTAAAGAAAATGGGTTTTCAATTATCATTTTTTCTGATGTAGCTCTTTCTTTTGAAGATAAGGTGGATGTTACAAGTGGCATTACAGCTGCTATGAATAAAGAAAAGGTCGAGTTCAAACCTCTGCCAGAACCAGAAGCTGCAAAGCCTGAAGGAGAGAAGACAGAGAGTCCTGCCAAAGCTCCTGAAGCCAAAGATCAAAAGCCTGCACCAAATACAAAATAAGCCAAATTTAATAAAAAAGTCTTCACAAAGTAATTTGTGAAGACTTTTTTATTAAAAGTGCATGAAATTGCAAAGATGCTTAAAAAAGACTGTTAATACATCTTAAGTATATCATTCTAACAGATTTTACGTATTTTTTAAAATTTGGTTCAAGAGAATATCGCACATCATGCTCGCAGCCCAAGTAACTTTTGGTGCCCACATAATTTGCCTGGCTGAATCTTCTACAAAAGTGCCAACAACAACTAAATTATTAAAGGATTTAGTTTGAAGTGGAGGTGGTCCAAAGCCTCCAACGCCTGAGGCTGCAACCACAAAAGCCTTAGCAAGGAGAGCATTTTCTACTAAGAGGGCTTTAGCTTGGGGAGCATCAAAGGCTTCAAGCCAATAGGGCGCTTTTTGCACTATTGCTTGGCAATTTTCTTCGGTGAGTCTTGTGTTAAGAAGCGTTAGATTAAGCTTAGGATTTAGGCTCATTAGGCGCTGACTTAAAGCTTGTGTCTTAGGTAGACCTACATCATAAGGCATGTATTGTTGGCGATTTAAATTGCTTGCCTCAACTTTGTCATAATCTATAAGCACAAAATTGCGCACACCTGACCTTGCTAAAAGCATGGCACAATTGGAGCCAAGACCGCCTAAGCCTGCAATGCCAATACGTACATTTTGGAGTTTTTTAAGGTCACTTTCTGCAATAATCTTCTGTAACCCTTCTTCAAGGATATTTGACATAAGATTTAACTGGCACAGGCTGTGGCCACAGAACTTAGACTAGGATCTTCCCAATCTTTTAATACTGCTTGGTAGCCAATCGTTTTTAGGGCTGCGCACATTTCAGGCAAAGAACGGTGATCTGTAATTTCAAATTGGCCAGGATTATTGTTGTTGGGGGTCGCACGGCCTCCAACTGCCGTAGACACACCAGCTGAGACGCGCGTAACTCCTAAAGGCACTAGATGATCCCGCATTCTGGGACTCTCACGCGTTGAACAGGTGATACTAGCTCTTGGCAAAAAACATCTTAGTGCTGTCACATATTGCACAAAGTGTCGATCATCTACAGCATGTTCGACATTAAAACTCCCTTCATGGGGGCAAATTCTTGGGATAGAGAGACCAATATCTACACCAGGGTAGGTTTGTTCTAACCAATAGGCATGCAGACCTGTAGCAAAAGCATCCTCTGGGAATGCAGTGAGACCAAGTAGGGCGCCAACCCCTACACAGCGCATACCTGCAGCACAAGCTCTACTTGGAGCATTTAAGCGCCAAGTGTAGTCGTGTTTGGGACCCACCGGATGCAGCCAACTATAGAGAGTGGGTTCATAGGTTTCTTGGAACATGGTCATGCTATCTACACCAGTTTGGATTAAGAGAGCATAGTCTTCTTCACTTAAGGCATAGATCTCAATACCCACAGAGGCAAATAAACTCTTAATTTCGCGCACAACGTCTGCTACATATTTAGGCGAAGCAATTTTAGGCGCATCCCCTGTTAAGAGTAAGATATTGCGATGACCTTGATCATGTAAAAATTTAGCCTCTTGAAAAGCTTGATCCACTGACAGATGGGTGCGTTTTTGGCGATTTTTCGCATTAAAGCCACAGTAGCGACACTGATTAGTACAGATATCTGAAATATAGAGGGGTGTAAAAATATTCACGGCCCTGCCAAAGTAGCGAATGGTTAGTTCATGGGCTCTTTGGGCTAGATCTTCAAGCATCTCTAAGGCACAGGGAGAGAGGAGGCGCAAAAAATCTATAGGTTCTAAATTTTCTCGAGCTAAGGCGCGAGCTACTTGCGCTTTGGTCGTTGACGCAATAACTTCTTTTCTCCGTTCAATAGGCCAGGTATTTAAAACTTGGGCAAACTCATGCTGCATATAAATCCTTGCAGATACACTTTTATTTTCTCTCGGTATAGCTCTACATAAGCCATTTTAAAGAATCTACAAGAGAGAAAAGTGTTATCTTAATTTCTAAGCATCTTGCTTATACATGATCTACATTAATTTAAGAAGCCTGTGAGCGGCGAAGAGGCTTTAGCTAAACCTGTGCTTACTCCCCCACCCCCAGCTAGATAGGCCGCACGTCCTGCTTGGATAGCTTCTGCAAAGGCCTGCGCCATTAAGACAGGATCATCAGCAGAAGAGATGCCTGTATTGACAAGACAGGCACTAGCTCCCATTTCCATGGCCTCACAGGCTTGAGAAGGCCGTCCTAGTCCTGCATCAACGATGATTGGGCAATCAAGTTCTTCGATTAAAATGCCAATCATTTCTTTGGTTTTGAGTCCTCTGTTGGAACCAATGGGTGCCGCCAGAGGCATGACACAGGCAGCACCCGCATCAAGACAGCTGCGGGCTACATAGAGATCAGGGTTGATATACGGTAAAACCGTAAAGCCTTCTTTGGCCAAAATTTCGGTAGCTTTGGCTGTGGCATAACCATCAGGTAGTAAATGCCTGACATCACTTATAACTTCTATCTTAATCCAATTACCACAGCCTGCGGCCTGGGCAAGCCTAGCTAATCTACAGGCTTCCTCAGCCGTGCGTGCTCCAGAAGTATTTGGGAGTAAACGCATGCCGCTTGGAATATGATCCATGACACCTTCTTGGCCCATGCCAACACGGCGTAGAGCCACAGTAATAACTTCAGCTTGACTCGCTTTTACTACTTGCGGGATTAAAGAGTCAGAAGCGTATTTACCTGTGCCAATGAATAAACGACTGTTAAGTGTGACACCACCAAGAACAAAAGTATCGTTCACGGCGTTAAACCTCAAAATATAATAAATAAACAAGTGTTAAAAATGGTCTTTATGTACGTATCAATTTTATAAGCAGAAGCTTTATTTTCTTGCAGTATAAAAGTTGTTTGAATAAACGTATATCTTTTAGATTTAGGTTGCGAGACTTTAAAAATTACATTTGACGATCTTTTTGACTAGCTTATACTACTAAGAGTGAGACTAGCTATGCTTTGGCAACATGTTGGTACAACTTAATAAACTATTATGTTCCCTTAAAACACGATAATCTCTTATCTTTTTTTAAACAATTTTTTGAATATAATATAATATATACTCTAAAATCTTAATGCTACAATATTATTTATAAATAAAACGTATCACTATTACAGCTATACTTATTCAATATAATTTGACCAACATATTGCATTGCACATATATGTTTGAATGGCTGACCCTGATAAGGACAACCTGGACTATGGCACAACAGCGTTCAAACATTTTGTCACCACATAATAAGTCTTTCAATACACATATTAATTGTATATATCTAGCTTAGCCGCCACCTACAAATTGGACTAATTCTAATTTATCTGCAGGTTGTAACATTCTCGTTTGATATTGATCACGTGGAATGATTTCACCATTGCATTCTGTAACAATTTTTTTGGGATCTAAGGAAAGTTCTTGCAAGAGGTCTGCCACAGTCTTGGCTGCAACCTCTTTCATTTCACCATTAATAACAAGCTGCATAAGAATCCTTTATGATTAACTCATATTATTTGAAACTCATTGCTCTAGATTTATAAGATATAGCATGGCGCTTAAATACTTGGCCTAATTGTTTTTGCACCAGGGTAGAAACCTATGCAACAGTTCCCGCAATTCTTGGCGCTTAAAGCCTAAAAGTTGCGGAAAGATAAAGCATGCAATTACTACGAACAAGGTATAGCTGACTCCACTTAGAAAAAAGCGGGTGACACTTGTGGCGCTGCCAAGCTCAAGATAGATGGTCAATTCACGGCCAGCAAAGGCCAAAAGCAGTAAAAAACCTAAGCTTAGAATTTGATGCCTGAGATTATGCAAAAAGTTTAGGGGAATAAATCTGGAGGCTATGAAGAGATAAACATTGACCGTAATAAACTGCACGCAAACAGTTTTGATGGCAAGCCCTGTGGCACCTAAGCCGAAACCAAGGCAGTTGGTGGGAGCTATAAAGAGCCAAGTGAGTGCTAAGCCATAGATACATTCAATGATTGCTATGTTGCGCAAAATATGGGTTTTGCCAGAGGCATGGAATACTGAGCCTGCCAGCTGACCATAGGCTTGATGCAGCGGGTAGAGAGCCATAATCTGCACAGGAAGTAGCGCTTGTTGAAATTGATCGCCGCCAAAGAGATTGACTAAAGCCTGGCCTTCGCTCAAGGTAAAACAAGAAAAATAGGCGGCAACTACATAGAGCAAGGGCGCAAACCGCGTAATTAAGTGCCCCATGGCCTTAGTATCTTTTTGGCCCCAAGCAATAGATAGTTCGCGCATAACTAATGGCGTCATGGCACTGACAAATAGAAAGCAGGCCATGCTCACTTTTTGGGAGAGCGCAAAAAAGCCCTGTTCAGCACTTCCATTAAACCACTGCAAAAGCCAACGTTCGAAGGTTAGCATCAAAAAGGAAATGAGTGCTTGAATTAAGAGCGGGTGGCTGTAGTTAAAAAATTCCCGACGGTAGGCGTGAATTTTTTCTGTTGCAAGCTGTAAATGCATGGGTACATTACGCTCTCTACAGCTCTTGATGGTCACCCAGAAAAAGGCGCCTGCTGTTGCTGCAAGCATCAGATATTGCTGCCCAAAGAGTGACCAAATATTCAGTTCTTCGGCCAAAAAGAGCATCACTAAGATGGCTAAAGCCAAGAGTGAGATTAAAGTTCGAATAATTTCTGAGCTAATTGTGAGACCTAAAGCGTCATTCATGGATCTTAAGACGCGTCCCCACCATGTTAAAAAAGCCCAAAGGGCTGCCAAAGGGGCTAACCATAAGGGCATTGATGGCATAAATAAGGCGCCTACAGGCTCATAGAGAAGCAATAAGGCAACTAGAGCCGCTAGGGCGAAAATAAAGAGGGTTAAACGCAAGTAAAAGCTAATGAGGGCAGTTTCTTCTTGGCGACGTGAGAGGGCATTATAAAAACACGTCGATGTGACCATATCAAGAAAACCAAATAATTGTTGAAAGAGATTTGTCGCAAAACTATAATTGCCATACATTGCAGGCCCAAGAGCACGGGGCAAGAGGGCTTCCATAACCAGATAGACCGGCACAGAAGCTATATTGGCAAGCAGTTTAAAGACATAACGTTGGGCCAGAGGTGGCGTTGTTGTTTGCATATTAAGGACTACAGACGCTTCAAAATCAGCTTGATGTAAATGTATATAAAACAAAAGTATCTTGTAATGAATTTATTTACAAAAAATATGTGTGAGTATCTATACCGTATTTTATAATATGACAAAATTTTTACTACGGTACTTGATTTAGGTATCACTATTGAAATATCTCACAAAATCTACTCACATATATTATATATGAAATATAATATTGTACTCTAAATTGAGATTATGTAGCACACAAAAACATTATTTATCGAGAAAATGCATAATAGAGCTTTAAGCTTGCTAGAAGATAAAAGAGATTTGAATTTTTTGAATAGAACCATGTACTCAATAGTAACTACAGCTTGTGAACGCATATGTGTAAGCTATATTTTTCTTCTTTGAGATAAGGATATGAAAAATTAAATTCAAGAATATTTAAAGCTCTTTACAATTTTTTAAATCCTAGCTATACTGTGCGTCACAGAACATTATTAGGCCTAGGTTTATGGCTTAATGTAAGTGTGCTGTGGGAACATTTTTCAGCATGCGAGGTGTGTGGATGATTGATGAACGCAGTCAAAAAATGAAATGTGGGTTAGAAAAGGCGCCGCATCGTTCTTTACTCTATGCCTTAGGCTTAACTAAAGAAGAGATGGAGCGGCCTTTAGTTGGGGTTGTCAATGCCGCCAATGAGGTTGTGCCAGGGCATCTGCATTTAAATACCCTAGCCCAAGCTGTGAAAGCTGGGGTGCGTATGGCAGGTGGTACACCTTTGGAATTTCCTGCCATTGCCGTCTGTGATGGCATTGCCATGAATCATGAAGGCATGCGTTTTTCTCTGCCCTCGCGTGAATTTATCTGTGATTCAATTGAGATTATGGCAAGGGCTCATGCCTTTGACGCCTTGGTCTTTATTCCCAACTGCGATAAGTGTGTGCCAGGCATGCTGATGGCTATGGTGCGCTTAAATTTACCTTCAGTACTCATTTCAGGTGGCCCCATGTTGCCAGGCAATGTTGGGCCCCACAAAAAAGCCGATCTGATTTCAGTATTTGAAGCTGTAGGTGGCGTGCGTGCTGGCAAAATTACCGAAGCCGAACTTGACGAAATGACAGAACATGCCTGTCCGGGGTGTGGAGCCTGTGCAGGAATGTTCACGGCCAATTCGATGAATTGCCTTGCAGAAACCATAGGTGTTGCTCTGCCTGGCAATGGTACTATTCCTGCTGTTGATGCAGCCCGTGTGCGTTTAGCTAAACAAGCTGGCATGCGGGTCATGGATTTGCTGAAAAAAAATATCAGGCCCTTAGACATTGTAACACGGGAATCTGTGGCAAATGCTGTGGCTGTGGATATGGCTCTTGGCTGCTCAACAAATACTGTGTTGCATTTGCCTGCAATTTCAGGTGAAGCAGGGCTTGATCTTGGCATGCCCATCTTTGATGAAATTAGTCGCAAGGCGCCAAATCTCTGTAAGCTCTCGCCTGCAGGCAAGTACTATATGGTAGATTTAAATAATGCAGGTGGTATTCCTGCTGTCATGCAAGAACTGGCGCGTTTAGATCTCATCCATAAAGATTGTTTGACTGTTACAGGTAAAACTGTCGGTGAAAATTTACGCGATTTACGGGCAGAGATTCGTGATCCTGAAGTGATTCATCCACTGGAGAAGGCTTATTCTAAAGAAGGTGGCATTGCCATTTTAAAAGGTAGCTTGGCCCCTGAAGGTGCAGTGGTTAAACAATCTGCTGTGGCCGCTGAGATGATGACACGGGATGTGCGAGCCAGAGTCTTTGAGTCTGAAGAAGATGCCATGCACGCAATTTTAGATGGCAAGATTAAGCCAGGCGATGGGGTTGTGATTCGCTATGAAGGTCCTAAAGGTGGGCCTGGGATGCGGGAGATGCTCTCACCAACCGCTGCCATTACAGGCATGGGGTTAGGCAAAGATGTGGCCTTATTGACAGATGGCCGGTTTTCAGGTGGCACCAATGGAGCAGCCATTGGGCATATTTCACCTGAAGCTGCCGATGGGGGCATCATTGGCCTTGTGCAAGAGGGCGATATGATTCATATCGATATCCCCAATAGGAAACTCGATTTGCTAGTATCTGAAGAAGAGCTGCAAAAACGTAAGTCCGCTTTTGTAGCGCCAAGCAAACAATCGCAGTATTCTGTCTTACGCCGTTACGCTAAGCTTGTAAGTTCAGCTGCCAATGGTGGTAGATACAAAGATATTTAAGAAGTTGTTTATTTGAGGATAGATGAGCTTAATTCTGATCTGAGAAGAGCAGTAATTAAGCTCTTTTTTTATTGATTAGTGTTTGCAAAGTATTGTGTGTAACTTGATATAAATTTCTTGCGTATTAAATCTATGTTGCAGGAGCTTTTTTAAGATATTAAAACCTACATTGCAATGATCTTTTTACATTGCTAACCATAACAAACTAGAGAGACTGCCAGAATGTAGTGTCAATATTTAGACTAAATGTAATCTAAAAAGTACGTTTATCTCTTGTGACTTATGCAAAACGTAAAAGCAGTATTTAAGCGACATATTTATCTTATCTTGCACATGTATTAAGATACTTCTTCACTTTGATTTTCATAAGCTTCAAAGTCAATTTTGACTTGCTCATCACCTGTGCGTTTGCCAATGACGCCAATTTGCCACGCGCCCATTTTAAAGACACGAATGCGACTCACTGCTTCTTCTGCTTGTTCAGCAGGCAGAATTAAAATGTAGCCAATGCCACAATTAAAAATTTGTAACATTTCAGGCCAAGATAAATTGCCTTGTGTCTTTAACCATTGGAAAATCAAGGGTATATCCCAAGAACCAAATTGAATATTAGCTTCAATCCGTTCTGTGAGCGTACGCGGAATATTATCATAAAAGCCACCGCCGGTAATATGCGCCATACCTTTAATTTCCATATCACGCAATAGGTGCCGGACGGTTTCCACATAGATTGAGGTAGGTGTCAGCAGCACATCAGCCATGGTTTGGCTGTTATCTAGTGGGAAAGAATCACTCAGTTGCAGGCCACTTTCTTTCACTATCTTGCGTACCAAAGAATAGCCATTTGAATGCAGACCTGAAGAGGCAATACCAATAATTGCATCGCCGACCCTAATGCTTGAGCCGTCAATTAATCTGGCATTATCAACAATGCCGACACAGAAGCCTGCGAGATCATATTCACCTTGAGCATACATGTCAGGCATTTCAGCTGTTTCGCCACCAAGCAAGGCGCATTCTGCCAATTTACAACCTTGGGCAATGCCCTTGATCACTGTTTCTGTAACATCAAGATCCAGCTTACCTGTCGCAAAATAATCGAGAAAGAATAAAGGTAAGGCGCCCTGCACAAGGATATCATTGGCACTCATGGCGACGAGATCAATGCCCACAGTATCATGGCGGTTACAGGCAAAAGCAATTTTCAGCTTGGTGCCCACCCCGTCGGTGGAGGCCACAAGATAGGGCTCTTCCATGTTGGCTAAATCTGGGCGAAAGAGTCCTCCAAAGCCACCAATGTCTGAGACTACACCGCGTGTTTGCGTGCTGGCAACAATTTTTTTAATGCGCTCTACCAGGGCCGTGCCTGCTTGAATGTTCACGCCTGCTTCAGTATATGCTTTTGTTCTATCCGCTGGCATCGTTAATCAGCCTCCTTGAAGATCGCTAGAAAGTTTAGCAGACAATTATATAAAACGCGAGTCTCTTTTTTTGTGGCATCTGGCGCATAAAGTTGAGATTTTTTGCATCTCTCTATCTTAAGGCGTTTGAGCAGCCTATGCTGGCTTTCTTAAGGTCTTTGGAGACGATTTTGCCTGCGAGCCCGCCTAAATCAATTGTTTATGTTCCGCACACGATTTTTCTTGCAAAGTTCTAGTAACCCCTATAAAATTAGAAGTTCAATTTTTTAAAAATAGGTTCCCCTAATACCTTAGGCGATACTTGGGAGAGGCACACATGTTGCGTATCATTTTAAGTTGCCTATTGCTCTTCTTGTGTGGTGGACTTGTGGCTCAAGCTGCTGAGCCGACCACGCATAATTATAATAATTCCAATATTTATTATGGTGAATCACAGTCACCTGACAACATTAAGCCCGACGAATACGGCATTCGCACCTTCCGTGATCCCGAAACAGGTGATCGAATGACCCAAATCCGTTCTAGGCCCTACCCTCAACAGCAGCAACAACAACCCCAAATGCCTATCTATGTTGAACCGCGCGTCAGACCATATTATTAATCAGGAAAGGATTTGTACATGCTGGATGCTTTACTTTGGCTAAATATAGATGACACCACTGTCGAATGTCTTGTTTGTGGGCATCATTGTCGGCTTAAAAACGGCATGAAAGGCCGTTGCGGGGTACGCGTTAATAAAGAAGGAAAACTCTTTAGTGTTGTTACAGATTTAGTTTCAAGTATCCAGATGGATCCTATAGAAAAGAAACCTTTGTATCACTTCTTACCAGGAACGAGAACTTTTTCTATTGGTAGCGTGGGTTGTAATTTTAGATGTAAATTTTGCCAGAATGATCATATTTCTGTCATTCCTAAATCTGGCATTATTAATGGTAAACGTACCTCAGCGCGTTCCCTGATCGATTTAGCAATCCAATATAAATCAAAAAGTATTGCTTTTACATATAATGAACCCACAATATTTATTGAATTAATTAATGATGCCTCAGAATTAGCTTTTGCCCATAAAATTCCCGTAATTCTTGTCAGTAATGGGTTCATGAGCACAGATTTTCTTGATATGCTTGCCAACCGCGTGCAAGCTGTCAATATAGATTTGAAGTCCTTCAGAGAAGACTTTTACCGTGAATATTGTGGAGGACATCTCCGTCCCGTCCTCGATAGTTTAAAACGCATTCGGAAGATGGGTTGGTGGTTAGAAGTCACAACCTTAGTTATTCACGGGCTTAATGACAGTCCTGAAGAAATTCGCGATTGTGCAAGGTTTATTCGTGATGAATTAGGCGCAGATGTGCCCTGGCACCTCTCGGCTTTTCATCCTGCCTATCTCATGCAAGATCGCGCAGATACTTCCCTGGAACAATTGCAAGCTGCGTGGAGCATTGGCAAAGAAGAAGGTTTAGAATATGTCTATCTTGGCAATGTGGGCGCTGCAGTTGGCGGCAATACCTATTGTCCACAGTGTTCTAACTTGGTAGCTGAACGCTCGCCTTGGAAAATTAGTTTCCCAGCTTCGGGTAAGTGTCCCAAGTGTGGACATGATATTCCAGGAGTGTGGCATTGATATTACTGTATACAGGCCCGGGCAAAGGCAAAACATGTGCTTGTGTTGGTCAAGTCTTGCGAGCACTCGGGCAAAATTTACAGGTGGCCTTTGGACAGTTTATCAAACGCGAAGGCCAAGCAGGTGAACAGCGTTTCCTCAAAGACTTATTGAGGGAACGCTTTTGTGCCTGTGGGGCTGGGAAAATAAATAAAACCCTTTACATCTTGCAAGAGGTGTAAACTCAACGTTAAATGCTTTGAATCCCTAAAGCCTTACACCTAAACAGTAATCTGAAAAGATAAGCTGAAGGCGCGAAAGCAAAAAAAACGTAAGGATGGCATAAGGTGCAAGACAAGCGGAACTCCGTCCTAAGTGCCATAAATAATGGGTGTTTAGCAGGGACAGTCCTAAACTTTTTTTAAGCATGGAAGACCCCCAACGACTATCTCCTTGAGGGAGAGTAAAGCAGGAAGCCTACGCCTGAAGAAAAATGTTGCGCCACTTTGTTATTACCTTTTGAATATATTGTGCAGAGAAGGTGCTAAAATATTGAGCGTAATGTGTACAATATTCAAATACAGTTTAAAAATTTGAAAGTGCATGTATTAGATTACTACGATATTTTGCATAAACTTGCCGTTGCACACAACTATATTCAAAGCTTTTAGGAAACATAATAAGAAATGGCTGAAGATATAGTCTGCACTCATGTGAAAGCATGAGAGGTCCTAGAGACTGCGTTAAAAGTTGCGTTTTAACGTGAACAAGATCATTATATTTTAAGTTGACTTTTTTCTATATCATAGATGACAGATATTTTGTAATTTATTGTAAGATGGTATATTTTTGCATCAGACTTATTTTTTTGAAAGATTATATATGATTAATATAAATAATTACAAATAGTACTTTTCTCTAAGTCTTAGGTAATCTTCTAAACAATATGTAAAATGCAAAGATGATCTAGCTATAAGAGTACTATTTACAAATTACACTATTGATGTACACTGTATTGTCCAGTCTCCGTAATTTTTCTTAGACTTTACTTTTCTGAATAGAAGATTTGCTAACATATATTAATCATGCAAGACATTACGTTTCATCGCTATTTGTGATTGGCTGACCTTAAAAGTGTTAGAACAATCTTAGCTCTGGAACAACGATGTCCAAACATTTTGATGCAACATAATAATTTGCTGTAAAGTGATATAGAAAAATTCTTTGTAAGAAAATATAGATCAAGAGTATCGCAACTTAAAATATTTTAATCATTATGGTTTATTTCAAAAAGTGGTGTACCCTTTGAAATACATCGTAGTTGTGCGCAAAAAGTACTTGCTTGGGCGCATGCCAATTTGACCAAGGTTGACCTTTTAGTCTTAGATGAACTCTGTTATGCGCTGCACTATGAGTTAATTACAGAAGAAGAGGTACAAGACTTAATTAACAAGGCTAGATGCCATTTGGTGTTTTCGGGTAGATTTGCGCCTCCTTGGCTTGTGGATGCAGCTGATCTTGTGACCATTATGGATTCCCCTAAACATCCTAAAATGCAGGGCGTGTCTGCCAGGCCAGGACTCGAATATTGACCTTTAACTAATCCCAAGCGGGCATAGAATCTTTGTTTAACTTTGAGCTGCTTTAGAGCGCATAGGTGACTAATGGATAAATTTGTGATTACAGGAGGAGTGCCACTAAAGGGCACAGTGACTATCAGTGGCTCCAAAAATGCCGCTTTACCCATTTTATTTGGAGCGATCCTCCTTGATACACCATTTACATTTTTAAATGTACCCAGACTCCAAGATATCAAAACTACACTGAAGCTCCTAGCCTTGTTAGGAGTTGATGTAACATTAAATAATGATATCGTGCATAGTAAACCAGGCAATCTTGTGCCTGAAGCACCATATGATTTGGTGCGCACCATGCGGGCTTCCATTTTGTGTTTGGGACCATTACTCACACGCTTAGGTCATGCTAGGGTTTCTTTGCCTGGAGGGTGTGCCATTGGCGCTAGACCTGTGGATCAACACTTGAAAGGGTTGCAAAAAATGGGGGCAACCTTTGATCTGCAAGGTGGCGATATAATAGGACATGCACCCAAATTACATGGTGCACGCATCTCTTTTGATATGACTACGGTCGGGGGCACAGAAAATTTACTGATGGCGGCAGTGTTAGCTGATGGCCGCACCATCTTAGAAAATGCCGCCCGTGAGCCTGAAGTGGTTGATTTGGCTAATTTCCTTGTGAGTTGTGGCGCTAAAATTCACGGCCAGGGTACCAGCGTCATTACCATTGATGGTGTGCAGGCTCTAAAGGGGAAGAACTACAGTATTATGCCAGATCGCATTGAGGCTGGAACCTTTTTGGCGGCAGCTGGCATAACCCATGGTGAGCTGCTCATAAAAGATTGTCCTTTTAGAGCCCTTGAGACGGTCATAGCCAAGCTTAGAGCTATGGGTATGGAGATTTTAGAGACACCTGAAGGGGTTCGGGCCGCTTGTAGGGATGAACGCCTCCATGGTATTGATGTGCAGACTCAACCTTACCCTGGCTTTCCCACAGATATGCAGGCGCAGATCATGACTTTAATGTGCCTTGCCTCCACAACGAGCATGGTCGAGGAACGGATTTTTGAAAATCGCTTCATGCATGTGCAGGAACTAGCTCGCATGGGTGCCCAAATTAAGGTTTCAGGGCATTCGGCAATCATCAGAGGTGTAGAAGAGCTTTATGGTGCGCAGGTTATGGCCTCAGATTTAAGAGCTAGTGCTTCCCTTGTGTTAGCAGGGTTAGCCGCAAAAGGTACGACCCATGTGCGCAGAATTTATCATTTAGATCGGGGTTATGAACACTTGGAGCAAAAACTGAGTGCCTTGGGTGCCAGTGTTGAACGTGTTGAACAATAACAGACACAGCAAGATAGTCTTTGTGCGTGTATTTGTGATTTAATAATACGTTGTTATTTGTCGTTACAAAATTATTCTTGAATCAGTACTGTCTGACCACGCATATTACGTTTATCCAACATGTTTGAACATCGTTGTGTCAGATTACAGGTTGTCCTTACTCTTTTTCTGGTCAGCCATTTAAAAATATCGGCGAAATGGAATAAGCTATTTATCCTATAAATTACTGCTTTCTTTTTTATAAATTGTTCTATCTTATAGCTTATATACCGACATTAAGAAATCGTTAGCGTTCTATATTAAGTTGCGACAAAATGTTTTAATGTTATTGTGATATAACACAAGTTGTCTCTAGTCTGTTTAAGGCTAGTGATTAAACAATATCGTCGAAATACAATAATATAATTATAGTAAATCATTTTTATCTTATTTTTTAGTCAATATAGGTTATCTACAATTGAAGAATATAGTCAAATTTAAACTTATCTTGTTATTGCTAACAGTGTTCTTTTTACAAAGTTGTGCTTATGCCATATATGATGACAAGCGTCTTCTTGATACGATGACACAAGATGAAGCTCTTGCCAAAAGCATCAAAGCAGAATTGATGAAAAAAGATTTCTTAGGCAGTTTTTCAATTTCTGTATATTCTTTTTACAAACATGTGTTTTTGGTAGGCCAAATACCAGCAAATTTGCAGTCTAAAGCGTTAAGAATTGCCCAAAGTAAAAATCCCATTTCTGTGACAACACATTGGTTTACTTTTCGTAAAGCCCAAGATAGCGATTTTTTGCTTAAGAGCAAATTGCGGGCGGTGTTAATTTCAACTAAGGGACTTTCTTCAACTAGGGTTGAGACCGAGATCAATGCTGGGCGCGTTGTGCTTTTAGGGGTTGTGGAGAGCGAAGCAGAACGCAAGCTAGCAGCTAGGGCCGCACGACGTGTTGAGGGTATCATTGATGTCACAAACTTCTTGATGCTGCCTTTAAATGCCAAGACACTGCAAAAAGAGCCGCAATTGGAAGAGCCAAGCCCTATGGAAATGCCTGAACAAGAAGCACGAACGCCTGTAAAAAATGAACCTGCAACAACCTTTGAAGAACGCGAGCTCTAGCAACTTCTTGCTTGGCACATTTTTTGCTTTAAGCAAATGCTAGATGTGGATTAATGTGAGATACGGTTGCCCTCTTGTAATTTTGGCGCAGAAAAAAAGCTTGCGCAAAGAGCGCTTCTGTATTATATAAAAACAGATGGCGAGAGTAGCTCAGTTGGCAGAGCACCTGGTTGTGGCCCAGGGGGCCGTGGGTTCAAGTCCCGCCCCTCGCCCCATCGTCAAATGTCCGCACTGCGGACTTTTTTTTTGACCAAAAAATGGCTGACGCATCTTGCGCCTGCCGTTTTGTTACTGAAAGTGCGACACATTCAGGATGGGAGACAATTTGTGAAAATTGCAATTGCCGGCACAGGTTATGTGGGTTTAAGTCTAGCTGTGCTCTTGGCACAACATAATGACGTTACTGCCGTAGATATTCTGCCAGAAAAGATTGAACAATTAAATAAAAGGCAGTCCCCGATCAAGGATCAAGAGATTGAAAAGTATCTTGCTCAAGCTAAGCTGTCTCTTACAGCAACCCTTGATGCCAAGGAAGCCTACCGCACAGCTGAACTTATTATTATTGCAACACCCACCAATTATGATCTTAGCACCAATCATTTTGACACTTCCTCCATTGAGGCTGTGTTAGAGGTGATCAGATCAGTGAATCCTTTGGTGACTGTTGTGATTAAATCAACTGTGCCTGTGGGATTTTTGCAAGAAGTCATGCAACGCTTTCCTGAGTTGCCCAATATGTTGTTTTCCCCTGAGTTTTTGCGTGAGGGGAGGGCTCTCTATGATAATCTGCATCCATCAAGAATTATTGTAGGGGTACCAGAAGGGGCATCTGAGCATTTACAAGAGCAAGCAAAGTGTTTTGCTAAACTTTTGCAAGAAGGCGCCATTGATCGTGATGTGCCCTGCCGTATCGTCAAGTCGACCGAAGCTGAATGTATTAAGCTCTTTGCCAATACTTATCTTGCCTTGCGTGTGGCCTACTTTAACGAACTTGACACTTATGCCGAACAATATGGGTTAAATGCACCGCAAATTATTGATGGCATCTGCTTGGATCCACGCATTGGTGCCCATTACAATAACCCCTCCTTTGGTTATGGGGGCTATTGTTTACCTAAAGATACGCGCCAGTTGGTTGCCAATTTTGTGCGCACCCCCTGTTCTTTGATTCCAGCAATAGTTGCCGCCAATACTACGCGGAAACATTTTATTGTGCGGCAGATCTTAGCTAAGAAAGCCAAGGTAGTTGGCATCTATCGCTTAATTATGAAGGCTGGCAGTGATAATTTTCGTCAAGCAGCCATGCATGATGTGCTAAAAGGCTTGCGGGAGGCCCAGGTCAAAGTTGTGCTCTATGAACCAATGCTCTCATGCACAGAATACGAAGCATGTCCTGTGGTGCATAATCTAGCTAACTTTGCAGAACAAGTAGACTTGATTGTCGCAAATCGTATGACCGAAGAATTAGAACAATATAAAGAGAAAATTTATACGCGTGATATTTTTGCCCGTGATTAGTTGTTGTGAGAGAGAAGCAAGTAGTTTTTGCCATGAGTTAAGCATACAATCATTGTATTTGTGTACAACATACTGCAGCTTATTACTATTACTATTACTATTAATGTGTATACTATATAAATTATGTGTATTTTGTGTATGTACCCATGCATTACTAATTTTTTCTAGAAAAAACTAATTAAGACCTCGTTAAGCCTCTTTGACAATATCTTTAGAAATTCAATCGCAAATTTGCACATAAGGCATGTATGTGCCTTTTTTTTAAGCGATCATATTTTCAATTTGATACTTCAAAAAGAATATATAGATTTTGTTTTGAATCTCGCCATGAGGAAATTGTATAGCCATGTCTGCTATTGTTTGCCTTAGACACAAGTAGAGCTGTACAAAGTGCATTATACCAATATGGGTATTATTCTATAATTATTTTAAATAATGTAAGAACATATCTCAGAAGGAATATGCTACTCATATAATAATTATAGCCATGATTATATTGCAATATGTTATCGATATACTAAGAGTATCCATAATATGAAAAATAAATGTATTTAAATAGAACAAAGATTGATTTATTATACGAACTATAAGTATCAATAATGATCATATCAACTATTCATTAAATTTGATTATGAACTGACAGCATACATTACTTATATACTAAAAAGGCTCCTCTAAATTAGCGGAACCTTTTCAGTATAATATATTATCTTGTAGGCATTTTATTAAAGGTTGTTATGTTGTCAATTATCATGAATAGAGTAAATTAAATATTGTACAAAATACTTTATGTAAGTTGATCACAATTAGCTAAACATTATTACCACTCAATATTTTACAAATCAATATAAAACTATTTACAATATTTCTTATTTTCTCTTAGTTTTGTCTGCATGCGCATAACTAAATATCATATATCTCTATGAATTTATCTATGGCTTTCGAGCAAACACCTATAAACGCCATAAATCAATGCCAGCTTCAAGACAAGCCTCGCGATTGAGCATGCCTTTAAGATCCAAGACACAATATGGTGCGGTTTTAAACATATTTTTTAACATACTTGGGTCTAATTCTTTTAAAGGTGCATGTTGTACAGCACAAATGAGCGCATCTACATCTTTGATCTCTTTGAGATCTAAGAGCTCTAAATTGGGGTAGGTTAATTTAGCTTCAGCTTTATCTGCACATGGATCATGCACTAAAGGTACAATGCCATATTCGTGCAATTCTTCAATTATATCGATGACGCGGGTGTTGCGAATATCAGGCACATTTTCTTTGAAGGTAAAGCCCAAAATGCCAACACGCGCCCCTTTGATAGCCTTGCCACTGTGAATTAAGCGTTTAACACAGACCTCGGCTACATATTTACCCATGTGATCATTGATGCGGCGGCCTGCCAAAATAACTTCAGGGTGCAGCCCAAGTTCTTCAGCTTTAAAGGTTAAATAATAGGGATCAACACCTATGCAATGGCCGCCCACAAGCCCTGGTCTAAAGGGGAGAAAATTCCATTTGGAGCCTGCAGCTTCTAAGACCTCAAGGGTATCAATGCCCATTTTATTGAAAATCATCGCCAATTCATTCATCAAGGCAATATTGATGTCGCGTTGGGTATTTTCAATGACCTTGGCAGCTTCAGCCACGCGTATACTCGATGCTTCATGAATGCCTGCACTTACAACCGTGCCATAGACTTGGGCTAAGAGTTTGCGTGTTGATGGATCCGATCCCGCCACAATTTTGCAGATGGTTTCCAAGCGATGGACTTTATCACCTGGATTGATGCGTTCAGGCGAATAGCCCAAGAAAAGATTTTGGCCGAGTTTAAATCCTGAAGCTTCTTCTAAGATGGGGCGACAGAGGTCTTCAGTGACCCCTGGATAGACTGTTGATTCATAGCAAACAACGGTGTCAGGACTTAAATTTTGCCCCACTGTTAAACTTGCACCTAAAACCGGTTTCAGATCTGGATTTCTATGGCTGTCAATGGGGGTAGGTACAGCCACAATAATGACACCAGCCTGTTTTAACATCTTGGGATCAGATGTAAAAGTAGCTGTGGTAGCTTTGAGTGTTGCATCATCTACTTCATTGGTCGCATCATGACCTTGTTGTAAGGCCGCAATGCGTTGTTCTTTAACATCAAAGCCAATCACATGAAAATGTTTAGCCAGGGCACAGGCTAAAGGTAAGCCCACATAGCCTAAGCCCACAATGGCGATGCTGCGTTTATGTGCAAGTAAATCAGCGTAAGCAAGCATGCTTGTCATCCTTTGCAAAAATTGAGGCAGGGTCTCAATATGACACCCTGCCCTGAAAAAAGTTATATGCCTTAAACTTGATGTTTAGTGCAGTTCAAGATCTTCATGTGTTAAGGGTTTGGCAAATAGGCGATACATCCACACTTGATATCCGATTACAATGGGTACCATGACAATGACTACGCCTAACATAATTTTGAGCGTCAAAGCACTGGAAGCGCCATTGAAAATAGTGATGGTAGCTTGTGGATCCAGTGAAGAGAGAATCATGCCAGGGTAAATGCCCACTAGTCCTGTGAAGGTAATGCCTAAGATAAAGAGGGCGTGGCTTCCAAAGGCTTTCCACAATTGGCCGGCACTTAAGAAGGCTTTGGTCGCCATAAGAGCTGCAATGGTTAAGATTGGTACAATAAAGAGGGCAGGTGTATCGAGGTAATTTTGCAGGATGTTAGTGCGAGCTAAAGTCATCCAAATAAATAACAAGAGCAGTAAGATTTCAATGGGCCAGATAAAATTACACGAGGCGATGGCGCGAATTTGCAGGGAGCCTTCACTCTTTAAGATGAGCCATAAAGCACCATGTAAAATGAAGAAGCTGGTGAAGAAGAGGGCACCTGTAATGCCATAAACATTGAGCAGACCACCTAAGGAACCATGGAAGACACCTTGAGCATCGATGGGAATACCCATAAAGAGATTGGCAAAAGCACAACCTAAGAGAATGCAGGCTACGAGATTGACGATAAAGTGGATGGTATCCCAGAGGCTCACCCACACTTCACTCAAGATCTTATCACGAAATTCAAAAGATACTGCACGCAAAATTAAAGCAAAAAGCAGCATTAAGAGTGGCGTATATAAGGCGCTAAACATGACAGCATAGGCTTTGGGGAAGGCCGCAAAGGTCACACCCCCTGCCGCAATCAGCCAAACCTCATTGCCATCCCAGAACGGGCCTGCAGCTTGATAAATGGCGCGACGATCCTCTTCACTATGCCCAATAAAGGGCAAGAGCGTACCTAAGCCCAGATCAAAGCCATCCAAAGCAAAATATACAGCCCATAACAGCATCCACAGAATGAACCAGATCGTTTCTAGCATGAGCTATTCCTCCTCACTGTCAGGACCCTTGATGGCATATTTCCGTAAGAGATAAATATCAAGCACACCTAAGATGGTGTAGAGCACAATAAAAGCAATGAAGGATACGGAGACCTGACTGGCAGCAAGTGGTGACACGCCGTCTTGGGTGCGCATAAGCCCATAGACGAGCCAGGGTTGGCGGCCAATTTCCGCCACTGCCCAGCCGAGACCTAAGGCCAGGTAGGGTAGTGGAATATTATGGACAAGACCTTTTAAGAGTTTGGGATTAATGGTTTCCTTGTTCCTAGCCAAAAAGGCCCATAACCCAAGTAAGATAAAGAGCATGCCAAGGCCTACCATCAACCTGAAAGACCAGAAGGTCGCAGCCACTGGCGGTCTATCTTCCTTGGGAAAGTCTTTTAAGCCATTAATTTCTGCATCACTTGAGCCATAAGCTATGAAACTCATAAGTCCTGGGATAGCAATGGCCTCGACCTTATTGCGCTCTTCTTGGACATTGGGGATGACCAAAAGATTAAAGGGCACATTGCGCTCTGTTTCCCATTGGGCTTCCATGGCAGCCAGTTTGGCAGGTTGGTGTTCTGCCACATCCTTACCATTAAAGTCACCTGTGGCAGCCACTAAGATGGCCATGATGAGTGTCCATGGGGCGGCCAATTTGAAGGAGCGGCGGAAAAATTCTGTTTGGTGGTTGCGTAATAAATGCCAGGCAGACACACCAAGCACAAAGAAGCCACCGAGTGTCCAAGCACCTAAGACCGTGTGTCCATACATCCACCATGCAAAGCCATTGCCGAAGACTTCTGCAAAACTACTCAGTTCGGCGCGTTTGGCTGTTTCACTAATGGTGTAGCCCACAGGATGTTGCATAAAACCATTGGCTAAAATGATCCACAGGGCGGAAATATTGCCGCCTAAGGTTACGAGCCAAATACAAGCGCAGTGTGCCTTGCTGCTTAATTTTTTCCAGCCAAAGACCCAGATGGCTAAGAATGTGGACTCTAAAAAGAAGGCTACCGTTGCCTCGATGGCCAAGAGGGAGCCAAAAATGTCGCCCACATACTCTGAATAGCGCGACCAGTTGGTGCCAAATTGAAATTCTAGGGTAATGCCTGTGACTACGCCTAAAGTAAAATTAATCAAAAACAGTCTACCCCAAAATTTGGTGTGTTGTTTCCACACGGGATCTTGAGTTTGGCAGTAGCGTGTTTCCATGAAGGCAACGAGCACAGAGAGGCCTAGAGTGAGTGGCACAAAGATAAAGTGGAAAAATACCGTTGCGGCAAATTGCAGCCGCGATAGCATAACTACGTCCATAAGACGCCCCCTCGATTGTCTGTCTCCCATCTTTATATACATAAGCGCTGCATTTCTCAACCGTAAGCTTGACTTAACAAGAAGTGCACTTATCTTATGTACTTAAGCTACTTAAGGAGGATATCATGGCTGATGAAGCAAATAAACATGAGTTTCGTGCAGAAGTGCGCAAGGTACTAAATATATTAACTAATTCATTGTATACAAATCGTGAAATATTTTTACGTGAACTGATTAGTAATGCCTCTGATGCATTAGATAAATTAAGATTCCGCTCTAATCGTGGCGAAACACCAATACATAATGATTTACCACTTGATATTCATATTAAAGTCGATAAAGATAAAAAAATCTTAACAATTTCGGATACCGGTGTTGGTATGACCGATACCGAACTTGCAGAGAATTTAGGTACTATTGCACATTCTGGTTCGGAGAATTTTTTAGCTGACTTTGCCAATGAGCATCAAGCAGAAGAAGCGAAAGATGCGTCAAATATTATTGGCAGATTTGGTGTGGGCTTTTATTCAGTCTTCATGGTGGCTGATGAGGTGCGCGTCACCTCACGTCCGGCCTTTGGCGAGCAAGCTACAGCCTATGTCTGGGTTAGTGATGGTTTAGGTACCTATACCTTAGAAACAACTACTGCTGAGGAACCTAAACGTGGTACCAGCATTGAAGTGCATTTAAAATCCACAGCTGAGGAATTTGCCCACCCCTTTAAGATTCGGGAAATTATTCAAAAGCATTCGGCCTTTATTCCTTTCCCCATTTATGTAGATGATGAGCAGGCTAATACGCAACCTGCCTTGTGGCGTGAACCCAAAAGCAGTGTCACCCAAGAACAATACCAAAACTTTTACAAGGCCATGACCTTTGATAGTGAGGACGCTCTATCTGTCCAACACATCGCTGTGGATGTGCCAGTACAGTTTGCGGCCTTATTATTTATCCCAAGTCGCAAACAAGATATCTATGGCTTAGATCAAGATAATTGGGGACTAGATCTTTATTCTAGACGCGTGCTTATTCAACGCAAAAATCGCGACGTTGTCCCTGACTTTTTAGGCTTCATGAAAGGTGTGGTGGACGTTGAAGATTTGCCCTTGAATATTTCACGTGAAACATTACAAGAAAATGTGCTCTTACAAAAGATCAAACAAGTGATCATTAAACAGACTTTAGGCGTCTTAGAAAAGATGTGTAAAGATGAGCCTCAAAACTATGAAAAGTTTTGGGAGGAACATGGCCGCATCTTTAAGCTTGGCTACCATGATATGACTAACCATGAACGGATTAGTGCCCTGTTCCGCTTTAATTCATCAAGTCTCCCGGATGGGGAGAATGGCAAAATCCTCTGGACGAGTCTTGATGAATATATGGGGCGGGCCAAGCCTGGGCAGAAGACCTTCTGGTTTGTGCAAGCCCAGAATAGAGAAGCAGCTCGCTTGAATCCCCATGTTGAGATGTTTAAGAAAAAAGGCTTGGAGGTCTTTTATTTCTTAGATCCCATTGATGAATTTGCCCTAGGTCAAGGTGGCACTTATAAAGATTGGAATTTTAAATCGGTAGATACGGCTGAACCAGATGATCTGAAGGATTTCCCGGATGTGGAGACAGAGAAGACGGAAGATGCTGCAACACCCTTGTCAGATGAAGATAACGCTATTTTTGACGCCTTTGTCAAATATATAAAGCGCGAATTGGGCGATAAAGTCAAAGAGGTGCGCGTCTCCGAACGCTTAGCTGATAGCCCCGCTGTCTTTGTGTCTGATAAAGGCATCAGCAGCAACATGGAAAAATTTATGAAGGTGATGCAAAAAGATGATTCTGTACCTGTGCGCGACATGGAGGTGAACCGGGATCATGCTCTTCTTAGGCACATGTTCAGCATCTTTAAGGCAGATAAAGAGGATAGTACCTTAAAAGAGATGGTCGATAGCCTCTATGATTATTGTCTCTTATTAGATGGCTATGTGCGGGAACCCTACCTCTTAGCTGACCGGATCCAAAATTTACTCACCAAGGCTTCCACCTGGTATAAAACAGTGCGCAATTTAGCGTAGCGAAAGCCAAAAAGCACCACAGGCTTTCGCTTGCGGTGCTTTTTATTGAATTTTTAAGTGCGAATATCCCTCTAACATGTTGCTGGATATTGTGATCTAAGATACTTGACCGTTTTTTAACAACAAAGTAATCTGCGTGATTTTGGATGTTTTTATTTGATTAAGATAGCAGACCTACTTGTGTACAAGAGATACTGCTCTGTCGCATGTTAAAAAGTTGGCTGTTTTTATCTTCAGCATTGTACAAGTCATAATTTTTCTTTTTGATAGAGAAATCTGCAAGAGGGATCACATGGCTCTATGACTTATTGCTTTTATTCCAGTAATACTATTCTTCCTTTGGGACGATTCTTTTAAGTAGCTCACCTTAAACAGGATATAAAAACTTTTTTCTAGAAGAATAGCTTTCAATTATTAAATCAAGCGTAAGAGCATTTGGGTAGTTATGTTGCGCATTACAAAGAAAAACTTTGAGAGTAAAAAAGCCCTTTAGTTTAAGGCTAAAGGACTTTTTTTGTTAGCAAAATTTTTATTTGATCAGATTTGCTTGGCAAGCTTTGTATGTAAATATGTCCTTAAGCTTTTTTTAGCAAAGGTAAAGTAAGTATATCAAGCGTGAATATAAGAAAATCAATGTATAATAATGCAAAAGCTATACCAAATATTTTTTTAAATAGTTGATCAAAAGTTTACTTAAGCAAGCCCCAAGTCCCTTAAGAGATTGCTACAAGCCATGTGGCCCATGGTGGCTGTGGCCCCAAGGGTCGAGGATGAACAGTGCGAGCCCATGACAACATTCTCTAAGGTATACCAGGTGGGGTTTAATGGCGGCTCTTCACAAAAGACATCTAAGCCAGCACCATATAAAGCATTATTTTGCAGGGCATTGAGCAAAGCGTCTTCATCGATTAAGCCTCCGCGTGCGGTATTAATAAGAATAGCTGTAGGTTTCATTAAGGCTAAACGTTCGGCATTGATGAGCTTTTCATTGGCAGATGTGAGCTGCGCATGAAGGGTAACCACATCACTTTGTTGCAAGAGCTCTTCTAAGGTTGTATAGCGAATATTATGATCCTTGGCATAAGCTGGATCCTGTTGCACATCATAGGCTAAGACCTGCATGCTAAAGCCTTGGGCTCGCTTGGCTACACATTTGCCCACAGCCCCAAGACCAATGATCCCAAGGGTTTTCCCGTAAATATCCAAGCTTGTGATTTTTGTCCAATCATGAGCATGGCATTTCGTGTTAATTAACATGGCCTTACGAGCTACTGCCAACATGAGGGTAAAAGTAAAGTCAGCTACGGCATTGCTGTTGGCACCGATGGTGCGCGAGACCTTGATGCCACGTTTGGCACAATAGTTTAGATCAATATTGTCAAGACCTACCCCATACTTGGCAATGGCTTGAAGATTTGGCGCAGCATCGAGTACCTTTTGGGTGACAGGATCAACTCCCACAATGAGTCCGCTGCAGCCAGCAAGCTTCTCTTCCATGGCAGCTTCACTTAAGATTGCTCCTGTATCATTGCGGATTATGTCAAGGCCTGCTTGGGTTAAGATGTCAAATAATTCAGGGTTATTTTTACCAAAGGATCTAGGTGTAATTAAAATTTGCATAGTTTTGGGTACGCCAGGAAGGCGTTTGGCTTATTTTTTTAGATTAATGAAAGAGTACGCCAAGCTTATAAGAATAAAGCTGCACACCTAAAGACACATATATGTTTAGCGCTGAAACTTTGCTTGAGATTACTCTAGCAGAATGCGTATAGCTTGAAGTGTGCTTAAATTCTCAAGTACACATCTTTTAAAAGTCTTGAAACATGTCTGCCACACAAATGAGTGCAGCTTATTGTCGCCTCTTTGACAAGATGAACACCTTTTAATTATGAGGATCGTTTTGAATAGTTCATTGCTATTCAAGGTGTAAGAAGTATGCATGAGTCACAAACTAGTTACGCCAGCTGCATCCCAGAGGTGGATAAGGTTGCAGACGCGCTGTGTCAGAGCACATCCTTGAGTAAAGTGTGGCGCGAAGCCTCCTCAGGGGCAAGCATGCCTTCAATTACAATCCTGAAGGAAATTATGCAACGGCTGCGTGCCATTATTTTTCCAGGCTATTTTGGGAGCAGTGTGAGTTCAAGGTCGGTGCGCTATCACATAGCTGCCAATCTTGATTCCGTCTATCATTTATTACGGGAACAGATTAGCCGCGGCTTTAGTTTTGCAGATAATTTAGATCTTGCGCCTTTGCAAATTAAAGAGAAAGCAGATTACGCTAGTCTAAGCCTCATAGAGCGCTTGCCTTTGATTCGCGATCTTTTGGCTGGGGATGCCAAGGCAAGTTATGAAGGAGATCCTGCAGCCACAAGTCCTGGGGAAACTATTTTTTGCTATCCGTCCATGTATGCCATGTTTCATCATCGCATTGCCCATGAATTATATACCCTTGGAATCCCCTTAATTCCTAGGATTATTTCCGAGATGAGTCATGCCCGCACTGGCATTGATATTCATCCAGGTGCTGTAATTGGCCAAAATTTTTTCATTGATCATGGCACAGGGGTAGTCATTGGGGAAACAAGTGTTGTGGGCGATTCTTGCAGGCTCTATCAAGGGGTGACTTTGGGGGCAGTATCTTTCCCCAAAAATCCTGATGGAACATTAATTAAAGGCATTCCTAGGCACCCATCCTTAGGCAATAATGTTACAGTATATGCTGGTGCGACAATCTTAGGGCATATTCACATTGGCGATAATGCTGTGATTGGTGGTAATGTCTGGATTACCAATGATGTGGCTGCAGGCACGCGTGTGATCCAAGGGAAAGACGATGCTTAGAGTATGTTTAATTTTTTATATATGTATCTTTTTAGCAGGTTGTGCTGAAGGATCTTTCAAGGTCAAGGGCCAAATGACTACAGGTGTTGGAGTTGGACGCAGTCTTTAAGCTTACTTTTTGCAGAAGAAGAGTAAGACATACTCTTCTTTTGCCAAAAGCAAATAAGATTTGTTGTCTGCTTTATATTGCATAGTATGGTTTGTGCAGGTCTAGAGCTTGAGTGCCGTAATACATTATCTTAGGTGCAAAAGATTGTGCTAGAAACCTCATAACATAAATTTTGGATAAGTTGTAATATTTTTGACCCATCTAATTTAAGAAGACTTTTTAAGTTTACAGCAACAAGTTGTTGTTGCTGTAAAATTTGCAAAACGTTTAGGCGTCACTTGGGCCTTTGAGGGCATTAATCTCTTCCTCAAGTTGCGCCATTTTTTCAATTAAGCTGTCACTTTGCTGTTTGCACATTTCAAATTGGTTTAAGAGCGTTTGGGCTTTTGTGGCATCGGCATAAATAGCTGGATCAGCAAGATCCGCTTCCACTTGGGCTTGTTCTTCTAAGATAGCGTTTAATTCTTCTTCTAAGCGCGTATATTCTGTTTGCAAGGGTTTTAATTTACGGTGCAGGGCATTGCGCTCTTCGGCTTGGGCGCGTTTTAAGCGTTTTTGATCATCACGCGAGGCAGGCTTAAGAGGAGTTATTTGGGCTGCTTGCGCCTTTCTTGTGGCATCATAGGCTGCATAATCTGGGTAGGTAGTTAAGCCCTTGCTTGTTAATTCCCACGCTTCACAATGGCTCTCACTAAGTAGCCACCTGTCATGGGCAATCATTAACAATGTGCCCTGAAATTGATTTAAGGCCTTGAGTAGTGCTTCCCGGCTCTCTAAATCCAAGTGGTTTGTGGGTTCATCTAAGAGCAAACAATTACAGCGTTTTAAAAAGAGGCTTGCTAAGACTAGGCGACATTTTTCGCCACCTGAGAGGAGGGTTATTTGGCGATCAAAGTAGGTCTCCCCCAACATAAAGAGCCCTAAAACACTCATGAGTTCTTCTTCATTGATGTGCGGGTCGGCTAAGCGTCTAATTTCTCCAAGGACTGTTGTATCTGGACGCAGCGTTTCCATTTGATGTTGGGAATAGTAGCCCAAACGCAACTGTTGGGCCTGGGCAATATTGCCACCTGTTTTGGCCAAGGCATTGGCCAAAAGTTTCACAAGGGTGGATTTCCCGCAGCCATTGTGGCCCACAAGGGCTACACGCATGCCACGATAGAGGGTGAAGGTTAAGGGCGGCCAGAGGCTTTTGCCATCAGGAAACTGAAAGGCTAACTCCGACACGGCCAAGACCGTTTTTTCCACATGGGGGGCTTCAGGCCAAAAAAAGCGCAATTCTTTGCGTTTGGGTTCTGGGCGATAATCTTCCAGCTGTTTTTCAAGTTTTTTGGCCATCTTCTGATGGGATGATGCCTGGCGAGCCTTGGTTGCTTTGGCCCGGAAGCGCTCCACAAAGGCCATTTTGCGGGCTAGTTCGTCTTGTAGGGCCTGTTGCTCACGGGAGCGTTGGGCATTGTACTCTTCTTGGAGGGCCAAAAATTGGGTATAGTTAGTCTTTTTGAGCACAGGTTTACTTAAGCCCAAATAGAGCACGTAATTGCCAATGTTATCCATGAATCTTCTGTCATGGGCCACAAAGACTAAGGCGCCAGGAAAATCAAGGAGAAAATTTTCTAGCCATTCAACGGCATCAATATCCAGGTGGTTCGTGGGCTCATCTAAAAGGAGCACATCAGCCCCTTGGGTTAAGACGCGGGCTAATTTGGCGCGTTCCCTAAAGCCGCCAGAGAGTTTGCTTAAAGGCAAGTGCCATTTACTTTCGGCAAAGCCAAGACCAGAGAGTACTTTTTTAGCCTGTTGTTCAGGATTGTAGCCATAGGTGCGTTCAAGTTCGGCCTGTTGCTGCATGAGCTTTTGTAGCTCTGCCTGATCATTGCTGCTTTGAGCTTTCTCCCATTGTTGCCAAAAGTCAGTCCAACTGTGTAAGACTTGGAGCACATAGGTGAGGAGAGGTGTATTTAAATCAGTCTCGGGCAACTCTTGTTCCACATAGCCCAAGCGACAGCCTTTGGGGAGAATAATGCGCCCGCCATCTGGTTCATCTATTCCAGCTAAGATGCGCAAGAGCGTAGATTTGCCTGTACCATTGGGTCCACATACGCAGAGTCTTTGACCCGCATCAACCTCGAGGGAGAAGTGGTTAAAGAGCTCGCGTGCCCCATAGGACTTGGAAATATCTTGCACGGTAATTTTCACAGCCAACCCCGTGCTTTGTAGCCAGAAACAGCTTCCTTGAGGCCTGCCTCAAGGGCATAGGTTGGTGAATAGCCAAGAGATAGGAGACGCGATGCATCTAAAAGCCACCCTGCTTCTTTGGCCTCTAAGTATTTATCGCTATTCCAGTTGGGACCTCTCTCTTGATGTATGAGACGTGCATAGATTTGGTAAGCTAAGGTTGTAAGTGCGGCTGAGATGTGCATAATGGATAAGGGGATATGAAAGATGTGGGCACCTTGGGGACGCAAGATCTGGCCTAAAGTGCTACAAAATTGGGCCATGGTATAGTTTTGCCCATCACTTACATGGTAGATGCCCTGGGCATTTTCTTCGAGCACTTTAATTATGGCACGCGCCATATCTGTCCCATGGATAATTGATACCGGAAACTCGCGGCCATAGCCTGGACTTACGGCAAAGCCTTTTTTGACACCTTGAAAGAGCGGCAAGAGGCCTCTATCCCCTGAACCATAGATTATGCCTGGCCGCAAAATAACTAAACGCCCCTGATAACTACTCTGCCAGGTGCGTTCGACCAAGAGTTTGGACCAGCCATAGGCAGAGACAGGGGCTGGCTTGCAGGTTTCATTAAGACCTGGGGGGATAGCACAGGGGCCTGCGGCAGCTAAGCTTGAGACAAGAATGGTGGCTTTGGGCCCTCTATCTTTAAGGTTTTCTATGACCGCACAGATATTTTGGGCACTCTTTACATTGGCTTTAAGATAATCTTGCCAGTTTAAGCCAAAGAGGAGGGCTGCAAGATGAATAAAAATATGTTGGTCTAAGAAAGCCTCATTGAGCCCTTCTCCAGAAATAAGATCTGCTGTGACCCACTTAACACCATTGGGCAGGTTGCTTATGTTAGAACTTTTGCGCACAAGGCAGGTAATGTTAGCACCAGTTTTTTGTAAGAGGGGCAAGAGGTGGCTGCCGACAAAGCCTGTAGCGCCTGACACAAGAATATTCGTTGGCGTTGAATTAAACATATTGATTTGAAAAACTTTAATCTTATAAATTTTGATTTTGTCTTAAATAGAGAAAAGGTAAGAAAAATTTATGCGTTATTTAAGCAAGTAGTAATTGTAAATAAGATGAAATTGCGAAGTGATTTTTGAATAACAGTATATAAAAGATTCGAGATAACTTATAAGAACATACAAGCCTTGTGTAGACATGTAATCTACTTAAAGATATGAAGACATGATATATATTTATATGCATGGTAAAAAATCAGAAGCAAGTTGCTCTTTTAGTGCATAGATATTGTGCACGCATTAGCATCAAGTTCTCTGCGATAAATACGGTAGCGCTTAGTAATAGTGCCTGAAAAATCTTCAAGCAGCATACAAATTGGTTTATTTCTCTCTAAAACCCAGGAGCCTTCCACCCAACTAAGTTCAGGTTTTTTTTGCGCTTGCTTAATCATATATTCAAAGAGTAGAGCTGGCAGACCCAAAAGACGATATTTAGGGCGAATGCCAAAGAGCATGATGCGATAGCCCTCTTGAAAACGCTCTTTTACAGATAAGTAGTCCCAGGGGGTGGAAAGCCTAAAGCTTCCGCGCATTTTGCGTAAGAGATGGGTTAAATCAGGCAAAGCGACCATGCCTGCGGCAGGCTGACCTTTGTAAAAAAATAACACAAAGAATTCTGGGTTAAGACCTGTGACAAGTTCCTTAACAATTGCTTCTTCTTCAAGATCAGTTAAAGGTGAAAAATACCAATTTTTGGCCCAAGATTCGCGATAGAGATCCAGCATGATCTTGATATCGGCTTTGAGATTCTTTTTATCTGCCGGTCTGCAACTTAAATTAGGATTGGCCCTGGCATGATCCATTTTGGTTTGTAAGAGGGGCGGGATGTCAAGAGCTGTACGGAAGATGCGGTAAGCTAAAAGATCTTCTTCCTTCTGCATGTGGCATGCCTCTAACATAGAACCATAATAGGGCGGATTATAGGGCATCATGATTGCAGGAGGTTCATTAAAACCATCTATTAACATGCCACAGCTATAATTGGTTGAGGGATTGACAGGGCCACGCATGTAGGTCATGCCACGTGTTTTAAGCCATGAAGCTGCACTGTTCAGCAAGGCAGCACATGCCTCTTGATCATGATAGCACTCAAAAAAGCCAAAGGCACCACATAGTTCTTTGGCATAAGCATTGTATTTATGATCAATAATAGCTGCAATACGTCCAACCATGCGGCCAGAACGTTTGGCTATGAAGAGACATCGTTCAGCTGTGTTCCAAAAGGGGTGGCAGGTAGGGCTTAAGAGGAAGCGTTCTTGACTTTTTATGGGGGGCACCCAGAGCGAATCTTTGGGATAGAAGGAATAGGGGAAATCAAGAAAAGTGTTTAAATCTAGCCCTGAGAAGACTGGCACAATGGTAAGAGACATAGCGTTAGCTCACCTTAAGACTGCCACGCAATTCTGTAAGTGATGTAATATTTAATTCTTCACAGAGGAGGGGGATGTCTTTGATAAGTTCAAAGCTGATTTGTGGGCGCATAAAGTTGGCTGTACCTACTTGGATGGCCCAGGCCCCAACCAAAATAAACTCTAAGACATCACGGGCTGATGTGATCCCACCCACTCCAATTACTGGGATCTTAACTGCTTTTGCTACTTGCCAGACACAGCGCAACGCTACGGGTTTGATGGCAGGACCTGAGAGGCCTCCAATGACATTGGCAAGCATGGGGCGGCGCGATTTTAAATCTACGCTCATTCCTTGCAGGGTATTAATACAGGAAATGCAGTCACAACCTGCCCCTTCTACAGATTGGGCAATGTAGGCAATGTCTGTGACATTGGGCGAGAGCTTGACAATGAGGAATTTATTAGGTGCAGCCTGGCGGCAGGCTTTTGTAACGTGGGCTGCCATTTTGGCATCTTGGCCAAATAAGACACCACCTTGGCGCACATTGGGACAGGAAATATTGACCTCAAGGGCTTTGATTCTAGGTTCATGCTCAAGGATAGCCGCTAACTCGGCAAATTCTTCGACTGAACTTGCGTAGATATTGGCTATAACATTGGTTTGGTTTGTGGGAAGTTTTGGTAAGGTTTCCCTGCAAAAATATTCAACGCCTGCATTTTGTAAGCCTACGGCATTGAGCATACCTGCCGTAGTTTCCACAATGCGTGGGCCCGGATTGCCCAATCTGGGTTTTAGGGATAGCCCTTTAACAATAAAGCCCCCTAGGCTGCTTAAATCGCCAAAGGGGGCAAATTCTAGCCCATAACCAAAGGTACCTGAGGCAGTCAAAATAGGATTTTTTAATTCTAACTTTTGACTTTGCCCTGAAAGTGTGACGGCAAGATTCACCAGGCTGTGCTCCTAAAGAACTAAAAATTACAAAATAATCTGCTCGGCCCAGAACACAGGTCCATGGGTACAGACTTGGACGTAGTTATTGGCAAGCTTTTGGTCTTGCCAATTCGGTGTAGTTTTGGTTACGCAGCCAAGACACGCCCCAACTCCGCAAGCCATGCGATTTTCTAAGGAGAGTTGGGTGCGGGCCTGAAACTGCAAGGCAAAGCGTTGGACTGTTTTTAAAAAGGGTAGGGGGCCACAAGCAAGGACTAAACCATGTTGTTCAGCACAGTCATGAATCCTCTCTTGTAAGGAAAAAATGAGGTTATCAAGATCACCAGGCACTGTTTCTTGTAAGCTATCTAAGGTAATCCGTTCATTGATGCTATCTACAGGATAACAATCAATGGGCGCACGGTGACCAAATAACATGCTTAAGTTCCAGGGTTGACTGTGGCGATTGACATAGCCTACAAAAGGTACAATGCCCATGCCACCTGCTAACAAGAGGGTTGGGGTGGCTTCCTCCATGACAAAGCCCTGACCTAAGGGCCCGACCACCTGCACATAATCTCCGGTTTTTAATTGCGCTAAACGTTCTGTGCCGCGCCCTAGGACCTGAAAAAAACAGATAAGGTGCTGATGGGTTAAGTGACAAATCCCTAAGGGGCGTCCCCAAGGGATCTCAAGGCCAAAAGAAGCCGGGCGCAGCATAACAAATTGTCCTGGCTGCCACTCTTCCCAGTTGGGATTTTCCAGGCGTAAGGCAAAAAAATAATGCTTGGTTCCAGTTTGACCAAAGGGAACAAGGTCGAGAACTTTAAGTTGCAAGGATTTAGGCGTCATAAATTACCTGGCGAAAAGTTGTTGCGCATAGTGCACTAGAGCATTGCTTGCTATATAAGTTTGATACATTAACTATCAAGGTAAGAGAATGATCTACGATTTTTAAATTTGTAAAGCATATATTTTAAATTACAAGCATCAAAGAGTGTACGATATCTTCTAGTATAAACTTTATTGATCCATGAGTTATATAATTATTTCACTCCAAAATGTTTGAAAGACATTGCATTAAATTTGATAAGTTTTAAGATTACTTAAAAATATATTTAAACAAATATGGTACTGATTTAGTCTATATTACATTGACAAGAAATATTAGGTGTATTTAGGTTCAATTAATCTTTGTCTGCAAAACTAGTTTAATTTGAAGCAGATCATCCATCTTAAGGAGATCCATTTACAAGATGCAGATTTGCAAAAATAAGGGCAGTGTTTTGGGTTTTTAAGATTCTTGTCTAGAAAATTAACAAAGCTCTTTCGTGATTTTCTTTTTCGAGCTAAAATTAAAGCCGTTTTAAGTGCACAAGAATCTAAAAGACGCATCTTAGGCAAAGACTTAAGTTGGGTCAACCTAGGTTGGTATGAGAACTGTATGCCAATTTTGCTAGCAACAAATTTTTTGTGATTTTTTGGGGCAGAGATTTCAATGTTTATCTTTTAGGCATAATACTAATTATGATACTAATAGATGCAGAAGCGTGTTTGTAATTTAATCTATATTTTAATAATGAAATAATAGATAAATTATAAAATTTATGATATTATCGTATATACACATATCATCTAGAAATACTGATAAATTATATATATTGCTTGTTTAAGCAAATACATCGATTATAGCATATGTAAGGCTTTATTTTATATCTATATAAATTCATTTTAGGAAATTTATTACTGATTTAGATTATAGCAATTACATATATTCATAAAAATATCGAGGCAAGAGTTCATGCAAGATATTTATGCCAAACGGCGCGATAAAGTGCGTGCTTTAATGCGGAAGCAAGGGCTGGATGCTTTACTTGTGCGTTATGCAGCCAACCGCTATTACTTATCAGGTTTTGAGTTGCATGATGTACAATTTAATGAGAGTTCAGGTAGTTTGATCATTGCAAGTTCTGGGGAAGACTATTTAGCTACAGACCCAAGGTATATGGATGTGGCCCAAACTCTATGGCCTAAAGAGCGCCTTGTCATCTACCGCAACAATATGCCTGAAGTGTTAACAAGTATTTTGCGCAAAGTAGGGGTAAGTGTTGGGCTTGAAGTTGATGCTCTAAGTCAAAGCTTTTGGAACGAACTCTGTAAAGAAAAAGGTTTCTTAAGTTTTGTGCCGGTTAGAGGGTTGGTTGAAGAGGTGCGGTCAATTAAAGATGCCACAGAAATTAAAGCCCTTGAGCAATCTTTTGCACTAAATCATGCTATGCTCTCTTGGCTTGAAGCGCAGGTTGAGCCAGGCTTATCTGAGATGGATGTAAGTTGGCAGATTGAGCGCTATTTTCGCGAACATGGTGCCAGTGAATTGGCTTTTCCAAGCATTGTTGCGGTCAATGAGCATGCTGCAAGGCCCCATGCAATTCCTGACGCAACCAAGATTCAAAAAGAGTCGCTCTTATTAATTGATGTGGGTTGCAGAGTAGCTGATTACTGTTCAGATCAAACACGCACCTTTTGGATTGGCGAGCATCCAAGCTCAAGATATTTGGACACAGTAGCACTTGTGCGGCAAGCGCAAGAGCGGGCCATAAAGATGATGCGTCCAGGAGTTACTTTAGGGAGTTGCTATGAGGCAGCCCGGGATGTTTTTTTAGAAGCAGGAGTTGCTGATAGCTTTACCCACGGGCTTGGCCATGGGGTCGGCCTTGAAACCCATGAACTGCCAAGCTTGGGCCCCAAAAGAAGTGCTAAATTACAAGAAGGCATGATTGTAACGGTTGAACCAGGCTTATATTTTCCTGACTGGGGTGGGGTACGCATTGAACACACTGTAGTAGTTGAGAAAAATAGTGTACGTATTTTATAAAGAGTAGCACAAGAGTTATTGTTTTTAATTACTTAGGTATAAGAAGTATCTTAATTTGTAAGGGTTCAGTCGCCTAACGGCATAGATTTTGCATAGACAGCCACCTTTTAATTTTTTCGATTTTTTAAAGTAAAAAATTAAGTCTAAGGGTTGACTTCGGTAAAATATGCCCTATTTATTTAAGAGTTTTTCCGT